>JAYTAT010000318.1:0-11140 GCA_043737315.1 Archangium sp. | reverse complement strand
CTGGTGCAGATGACGGATCGGGGCCGGCAGCAGGTGGCCGATTGGCCGCTCTCTGCCACCGGTGCGGCGTTCACCAATGGCTTGAGCAACAACAAGTCAGCCGAGGCCTATGTGCGTGAAGCCGGCTTTGACACCGCAGCGCTTTACGCAGGCGGGCTGAGCATGGGCCCCTGCTACCTCTACGCGCTCAACCCGATGAAGAACTTCGTTTACGACCTGCCTGGCGCAGCGCAGGCTCCTTACGGCGCGTTCTTCGACGGCTTCACCGCGCAGGGTGAGTTCTGTTTCGGCGCGTCGTTGGGTCTGGGGCTTGCGCGCTCATTTCTCGGGGGCGCTGAGACGAATCAGCCACCCATGAACTTCTGCAACGGCCGGCAGTGCGGTGTCGATTCGTGCGACGTGTCGTGTGGCAGCTGCAGCCGTGGGCAGTCGTGTGAGGCGAATGGGCAGTGCGTGAGTGTTGTGATCGATGCAGGCGCTTCGGATGCGGGGTTCGATGCGGGCCTCGAGGATGATGCGGGTTCCGATGCCGGAACGCGGCCGGTGGCGACTCCTGATGCCTCGGTGTCGTTCATGACGGCTGATGCGGGTGAGCAGGTCAGCTCGCAGCCTCCGGGTTGTGGGTGCGATGCCAGTGGGTCGTTTGCTGGCTTGCTTGCCGTCGTCTTCTTGCTGCTCTCACCCCGCTTCGCAGCGAAGAGGGAGATCCGTCAGTAGAGGACGAGCTTCTGGGCCCTGAAGAAGCAGGCGCGCGTGTCGCCGTTGCCATCCACCGCGGCGTCGATGCGCCCTGCGTCGGTGGGGCCGAGCTCGGAGCGCGCCCAGAACCCCGGCGTGGAGAGCGGCCACACACTCTCGAGGTTGGTCCCGTGGTTGATCACGATGCGCGGCTCGCCACTCGTCGTCGCCGCGATGGCGTGCTGCGAGGTCTGTGAGGTCTCCAGATACGACATGCGCGCCGTCGTCGTGTTGAGGGGCGTCCCCAACTCGAGGTCGAACAGACCGCTGCCGCCGAGCAGAAAAAGACGGGTGCTGCCTGCCCATGCAAACGAGCTCGCTTCGGTCAGCCCGGGCAACGGCGTGGTGTCGAGCTGAAACATCTCAACGAGGGTGCCGTTCCACGACACAAGATACGAAACGTAGGACGAGGTGCTCGAGGTGTAGACCTGCAAGGGCAGCAGCAAGACGCCCGCCGGGTTGAAGGTGATGTCGCCCTTGAGTCTGCTCACGATGTTCGTGCCCAGCGGAACGGTGATCATCGTCTGCGACCAGGAGCCCGCAGCCATCCGGTTGGCCACCACGGTGCGCTCGTAGCTGTTGACCATCGTCTCGTAGCCCACCGCGATCGCGCCACTGGCGCTCAGGGCGAGGCTCGGGGTGCTCGACGCTCCGACCTGCATCGCCGCGGAGTCCACCCGCTCGCGCGCCCACCCCAGGGCGGTCTTCACCGCAAACCAGACCTGTCCGTCGCGCAGGTAGGCCACGTGGGGCACGCCTGCGCTGTCGAGCGCGAGTTGCACGGCAGGGCCGACTCGCCCGCCCACGTTGAAGCCCAGGGTGTCGACCACCTCACGCGTCAGGACGCCGTTCGCCCACGTGCCGTACCAGAGCGTCGGGTGCTTCGAGGTGTACCAGGCCACGTGGAGCGTGGTGCCGCGGGCCGCCAACCCGCACGCCGCCGCCGCACCTTCATCAGACCCATCGGCCACAAACGGCACGCGCACGAATGCATCGACCGTCACCGTGAGGCTCGTGCTGCTCATCGCGCCGCGATCGTCCGTTACCGTGAGCGTGACGGTGAACGTGCCCGCCGACGCGAACACGTGCGTCGTTTGATTGGCGCCCGTCACCTCAGGGCTGCCGTCAGAGAAGGTGAAGCGCCAGCTCGTGATGGTGCCGTCGGGGTCGTTCGAGGTCGAGCCGTCGAAGGTGAGGCTCTGCGTGGCCTGGCCGGTGCTGGGCCCGGTGAGCAGCGCTAGCGGCGGCAGGTTGTTCGCGCCCGGCGTGACGGTGAGGGTGATGGACGCGCTCGCGTTGCGCCCACCCGAGTCGGTGGCGCTCACGGTGATGGTGTGGATGCCTTGAGAAAGAGACGACGTGGTGAGGCTCGCACCCGTACCGAGCACGCCGCTGACGCTCGAGGTCCACCGAATCGCCATGCCGCTGAGCGCACCGTCTTCGGGATCCGTCGCGGTCGCCGTGAGGGTGATGCCAGTGCCCGCGGCCACCTGCGTGTTGTTGGCGGGCGCGGTGATGGCCACGGAGGGCGCGGCGTTCATCGGCAGCACCTGCACGGTGAGCGTCGCGGTGCCAGTGTTGCCGCCGGTGTCGCGGCCAACGAGGGTGATGACGTGGCTGCCCGCGGTGAGCGTGGAGGTCGTCAACGAAGCGCCCGTGCCCAGCGCACCGTCACGGCTCGAACTCCATCCGAGCGCAGCGCCTGCCAGCGCACCGTCTTCGGCGTCGGTGCCGGTGCCCGTGAAGCTCACGCTGCTGCCCGGAAACACGGTGGTGTTGTTGGCAGGTGCCGTGATGGTGACGAGGGGCGCGGTGTTGTTGGGCGTGTTGACCGAGACGGTGACCGACGCCGTGCCTGTCGCGTTCATGCTGTCGGTCGCGGTCAGGGACAGCACGTGCACGCCCTGCGTCAGCGTGGCCGAGAGGCTTGCGCCCGTACCCAGCGCACCGTCACGGCTGGAAGACCACGCGAGGCGTGTGCCGGTCAGTGCGCCGTCTTCGGTGTCGCTCGCCGAGCCCGTGAGCGTGATCTGGCTGCCCACCGATAGCGCCGCTCCGTTCACGGGTGCGGAGATGGTCACCACGGGCGCGCGGTTCGTGCCGGGCTGCACCACGTCGAGTTCGATGGTGGCCACCGAAGACTCGCCCGCCACGTCGGTCGCGGTCAGCACGATGCGGTGATGGCCGAGCGCTGCGTTGCTGAAGGTGAGCGTACCGCCCGCGCCGAGTGCCCCGCCCAGGCTCGAGCTCCACGTGAGCGCACCACCCGAGAGCATTCGGTCTTGCGCATCGGTGGCGTGACCGCGCAGCTCGATGGGCATGCCCTCGTCGAACACGGCGCCGTTGGCGGGAGCGTCGATGGCCACCACGGGCGGCGTGTTGCTCACCACCTCGCCGATGACGGTGATGGAGATCTCAGCGCTCGAGGTGACGCCCTCGGAGTCGACCGCTTGCAGCTTGAGTCGATGCGGCCCGGGAATCAGCGCGCTCGAAAGAAGGGGCCCCTGGCCCAAACCGCCCTGGCGATCGCTGCCCCAGTTGATGTTGGCGGGGGCAATGAGCTCGTCGGGGTCGGTGACGGTGCCCTGCAACACGAAGGGCCCGGCGCCCCGCAGCACTTCGCCGTCGCGTGGAGAATCGATTCGTACGTCGGGCGGCTGGTTGGTGGCGCTGCCGCAATGACAACCGGAGAGCACGGCGCACAGCATCGCCGCGCTCCAGAGGTTGCCAGTCAAAGGCGTTCTCACGCTCGACCTCACTGGAACATGATGCGGCCACCGGACTGGTAGCAGATGCTCGGCACGCCACTGGTGGGGTGCACCGCGACGGCCGACGAATTGCCGCTGCTCGCGCCCAGCTGGGTCCACGTCCAGAACGAGGCGCCGGTGCTCGACGGCGTCACCAGTTCGAGGTTGCTGCCGTGGTGGTGGAGCATCACGGGCCGGCCGTTCCACGCGAGATCGCCCACGCCTGCACCGCTGCTCTCATTGGCAGACCAGGTCCAGGTCGAGTTGCTCACCGGCGTGGCGATGGCGACATCGTAGAGCCCGGCCGCGGTGCGGAACAACGCGCGCCCGGTGCCGGCCCAGACCGCCGAGGTCCGGCTGGTGTCCCAACCCAACGGGATGGTGGCGTTGGTCATCAGCTTCACGTCGGTGGCCGTGCCGTTCCACGAGGCGAGGTTCTTCTGATAGCCGGCCGTGGCCTGGGTGTAGATGGTCACGGGGAAGAAGGCCGTGCCTGCCGCATCGAACAGAATATCGCCCTCGACCCGGCTCACGATGTTCGGGCTCGCAGTGAAGCTGAGCTGGGTGGTGCTCCACGTGTTGGCGGCGGTGCGGCTGGCGAACACCACGCGCTCGTACGAGCTCACGTTCGTCATGTAGACCACCGAAGGTCGGCCGGTCGCGTTGAGGCCAAAACCAATGGCGCGGTCCGTTCCGTCGAAGAGAAGCAGGCCCCCGTTGTCCACCCGCTCGCGCGTCCAGGCGCCGGCTCCGGCCCGCGTCGCGTACCAGACCTGATTGTCACGCACGTAGAGGATGTGGGGATTGTTGGCCGAGTCGACGCGAAGCTGTGCCTGGCTGGTGGCGATGCGGCCGCCGGTGTTGAAGCCCAGGGTGTCCATCACCTCGAGCGCCCACGCCGTGCCGTTCCACTTGCCGTAGTAGACGCCCGGGTGCGTGCTGGTGGTGAAGGTCAGGTGCACGCTCGCGGTGGCGTCGTAGGCGAGGTCGCACGCGCCGCCTGAAATCTCGGACAGGCCGCCATCGAGCACGGGCATCGGCGTCACCAACAACGCCTCGCGCGCGGATCGCGACACGTGGGTGTTTTCCAGGTCGAGGCCGTCGACGAGCGAGAAGCTGAAGGACGTCACGAACTGCTGGCCGTCGTCGAGGGTGAGGGTGAGCGTGAGCTCAGCCTGCTCGGTCTGGGGCAACGTCCAGCTCACCTTTGCTTCACGTGAGCTCAGTGCGCCCGCTGAAGCCGACCAGCTCACCGAACGCACTCCTTTCGAGTCGTAAAGGGCAGTCAGCGTCTCGAGCTGGCCCTTGACGAACGGGCCTTCGGCCGTGCGCAGCAGGCCCTTGACCGACGCAGCGGTGGGCCCGTGGTTCTCGATGAGCGAGCCCTCGGGGGGCGTCGGGGTCTGAGCACAGGCGGCAACGAGCAGGCACAGCGCGGTCAGGCGATAGGTCATGGCTCGAAGCAGACACCGCGCCCGGGTGAGCGTGCGCAACAATTCATGAAGAATGCGCCCCTCAAAGTCGCCCCCGCTGTCAGGGGACTTGCCAACGCGCGGCTTCAATCGGCCACCGGGGCGGCCGATAACACTTCATGCCTACCCTCACGACCGTCGATCAGAACCGCCTTACGGCCTTGAAGGCCCGCCTCGATCGCAGCAAAACCCTCGGCTTGGGTGGTCAGGGAACCGCCGTGCGCGCCCTGGAGAGCGTGTTGTCCTCCATTGGCTTCAAGCCGGGCACCGTCGACACCAACTTTTCCACCGCGACCGCAGCAGAGCTCAAGCAGTTCCAGGCGGCGGTGGGCCTCACGGCGACCGGCGTGCTCGACAAAAAGACGCTCGCGCAGTTGAAGTCGACGCTCGCGCGGGTGCGATCCAGCCCCGAGACCGTGGCGCTGGGCACCAAAGGCGTGCGCAACGCGCTCACGGAAAAGCAGCTGGCCCGTCTCGGCTACCGCGTGGGGCAATCAGACGGTGTCGCCGACGTCGCTCTGGGCAAGGCCGTTCAGGCATTCAAGAAGGATCAGGCGAACATCACCGATTCTTCCTCTGCGCTGGGCACGAAGGGGCAGCAGGTGCTCGCGCAGGAATCGGCCGGGCTGAACCATGCCGCGCTGCGAGATCGTTTCGCGCTGACCCCCGAGATGAAGCGGGCCGATGGTGTGCTGGCTGAGCTGAGTCAGCAGGGCCTCGGTGAAGGTGCCAAACGCCCGGCGATCGCCCAGCTGCAGCGGCGGCTGAAGGCTGCGGGCTTCGACCCTCAGCACACCGATGGTGTCTTTGATGAGCGCACCCGCGGCGCCCTCGAGGCGTTTCAGCGCAAGAGCGGCGTGACGGTCAGTGGCCGTCTCGATGTCGCGACGTGGAACAAGCTGAAGAAGACCATCATCGACTCGACCTCGCCCACCGCCCCCGCACAGACGCTCAACGAGCGCTCGGGTGAAGTGAAGAGCACCGAGGCGCTGCTCGCGAAGGCGGGCTTCGCGACCGGCAAGATCGACGGCCTGTTCACGGCGCAGACGGCGAAGGCGGTGCGTGCGCTCGAGAAGAAGACCAGGCGCACGGTCGACGGCAAGCTGTCCACCGGCGACCTTGCAGCGCTCAAGAAGCTGCTCAAGCCCGCATTCACCGAGCCCAAGCCCAACTACAAACACCTCGGCTTTCGCGGCGTGACCCTCAATGGGCGCACCATCGAGATGGTGAACCAGGCCGAGGCCTGGGCCAAGAAGCACGGCGTGCCCCCGGGCTGGGCGCTGTACCAGGGCAGCTTTCACTCGGGCACCGTGGCGTCGGCGGGCACGCATGACGGCGGCGGGGCGATCGACCTCAAGACCACCGCGAGCGGAAAGAGCAGCAAGCAGATCCGCGTGATGGTCGAGGCCCTGCGCCGAGCCGGGTTCGCCGCGTACCACCGCGCTGCGCCGGCCTGGAGCCCGGATCACATTCACGCCATCGCCATAGGCGATCGTGAACTCTCGTCGGGCGCACGTTCGCAGGTGCGTGAGTACTTCGCGGGTGGTGATGGGCTCACCGGCAGCGCGCCTGACCCGCACTCGGCGATCGGCCGCCCGATTCCCGAATGGGCAAAGAAGTTCCGCTGAACAAGGCCCCTCTCCCCGCTGTCGCAGGAAGAAGTTTCACATGGCAAGTGCGCGCACGGCCGCCAGCTCAGGGTCATCTTTGGGAGCGACAGTCAGGTACCGCCTGAGCGCGGCCTTCATCTCTTCCGTCTTGCCCAGCCGCCCCGCGGTAATCCCGAAGTTCTTGAACACGCTGGGCTGCGGCGCTTCGTCGAGCTCCACACACGCGCGCAAAATCTCATACGCACGCGTGAGCCAAGTGACGTCGTCGTGCTGCTCGATGCCCAGCGTGAGCGCGGTCAAACCCCGTTGCGCCCGCGCATGCCACACGTCGCGCCGCACACGTTCCTCCCACGAGCCGGCAGCCGCTTCACGGCGAGTCCATTCGAGTGAAGGCAGCCGCGCAGCGCTCTGCGCGAACCAGGCTTCGGCATCGAAGGGCACGCCCGGAATGAGCAGCAGTTCGCACAGCCCCCACGGCACCGCGCGCAGATCGATGCGTTCACCCGGCTTGAACCCGCCGCAGATGATCAACGGCCGCTGCGCGTTGGCGAGCAGCAGCGCCTGCAGCCGGAACGCATCGCCGTCGCTGGGATGCCACCGCGTGCCCGGCGGAATGACGAGCTCCGGATGGGTGCGTCGAAGCCGCGCGGTGTACCAGTCGTAGCTGAGCAGCTGCTGATCGATCACCCGCAGCCCTGGCTTGACCTGTTCGCACGCCTGCAACGCGCGCATCGAGTTGCCGATGAGGTCACCCTGAATGAACACCAACGCGTCATCGGGTTGCTCGAGCAGTGCCAGCCCGTAGTTCTTCACCGAGCGCGCGTCGTGGGTGGGCTTCTGCACGAAGCCTGAAATCAGCAAGGCCGCGGCGAGGCCGAGCGAAAGCCGAACATCCATTCGACTCAGCGCGAAACCCGCTGCGGCACAGAGCATCAGGTGTGGCATCAAGAAGAAGCGCGAGACCACGTCGCGGAAGAGGGGGTTGTCGAGCGGGAGGTTGGTCAATGCCCCGAACACGCCCACGCTGAGGCCGACGCAGGCCAACCCGGTGAGCTGCCACTTGCGAGGTGCGCGGTAGAGCCCGATGAGCGCGAGGGCCGCGATGACCGCGAGCGACTGCGTCATCTCGAACTGCGCGAAGGCGGTCAGGAAACTGCCCAGGCCCGTGCCGTCGTGCTCGCCCGAAGCGAGCTGAAAAGTTCCGTACTCGCGTCGCAGCAAATGGGTCAAGAAGCCGCTGACCGACCGTTGATCTCCCCACGAGAAGAGCGTGTCGTGGCCGCTCCACATCGGGAGCAGCAGCAGCGGCGTGCAGCCGAGCGCGAGGCCCACGAAGACCCTCGCAAAGGCAGCTCGCTGCGTGATGCGCGCGAGCCACAGCGGCGCCACCACGAAGAGGGCGGTCTGATGATGGGTGAGCGCAAGCCCGCTCATCACGCCGAGCAGCAGCGCCGTCTGCTTCGTGCCTCTCTGAACATCGAGGGTGAACGCGAGGGCGACCGCGGTGACCAGCAACGCGTGCAGGGCGAACACCTCGACGCTGGTCGAATAGAGCCACGCCAGAGGTGACGCAAACCACGCAGCGCCAGCCAGCAGCCCCGAGGCGAGCCGCTTCGTCCACCGGGTCACCAGCTCGACCAGCAGCGTCACCGTCAACGAGCCGCAGAACGCCGACACCAGATGAAACGCAGTCAGCTTCGGTCCGAAGAGCCCGAACACCCGCAACAACAGGCCGTGGAGTGGATAGCCCGGTGGGTGCGCCACACCGCCTGCGCACGCCGCCGCCGCCAGCTCGCCCGCGTCACCCCCGGGGAGGCCCGGGTGCAGGGTGGCCGCGTACGCCACGAACGCGAAGAGACCCGCCACGGCTGCCCATCTCGAAGCGGTTGGCACTGCACTGCTCCTCCAACGATCAGCTCTTCTTCATCCCCACGAAGAACCCGACGGCGCCCGCGACGATCATCGCGATGCCCGCGCCCAGCAGCCACATGGCCCGGTCGGTCGGATTGCCGGTGAAGACCTTGCTCACGTCAGAGCCGAACGAGTTCGACGCGTTGACGCCGTAGATGGTGAGCGCAATGCCCCCTGCAAGAACTCCAAGTGAAATGGCGCGCGTCATGGTTGGCGACACCGTACTCCCCGTCGAGGGTCGCGTACGAGGCACTTTGCTGCGCCGGGGCGGGTCACGCGTTAAAGCCACCGGCGTGGAAGCCCTGGTGGAGTTGCTGCGTGGCAAGCGGGTCTGTGTGCTCACGGGGGCAGGCATCAGCACCGAGTCGGGTATTCCCGACTACCGCGGGCCCACCGCGCCCCCCCGACGGCGGCCGCCCATTCAGCACCGGGATTTCCTCGAACAGCCGGGCACCCGCGCCCGCTACTGGGCCCGCTCGATGCTCGGCTGGCCCCGCTTCCGCGACTTCGCGCCCAACGCCGCACACCTCGCGCTGGCGAAGTGGAGCTCCGCGACGGGCCTCATCACCCAGAACGTCGACCGGCTGCACCAGAAGGCGGGGCACGGCGAATTGGTGGAATTGCATGGTGCGCTGGCCGAGGTGCGTTGTCTGTCGTGCCCCACGCGCATCGATCGTGACGAGTTGCAGAAGACGCTCGAGACCGGCAACCCCAGCGCGCTCGCCTGGAGCTACACGCTCTTCGCTGACGGCGACGCGGATCTGCCCGATGAAGTGGTCCAGGACTTCGTGGTGCCTCCGTGTGCCTGCGGCGGCGTGCTCAAACCCGACGTGGTCTTCTTCGGAGATTCGGTGCCCCGGCCCCGCGTCGAGACGGCCTTCGCGCTGCTCGACGCCGCCGACGCGTTGCTGGTGGTGGGCAGCTCGTTGACGGTGTTCTCGGGGTACCGCTTCGTCTTGCGCGCGAAGGAGCAGCGCCAACCCATCGCCGTGCTGAACCTGGGGCCCACCCGGGCCGACGGCGACGCGAGCGTGAAGCTCGAAGCGCGCGCAGGCGAGCTGCTGCCTCAGCTCATCGAGCAGCTCGAGCGCGCAGGCTGATCATCACGGGCCGGTCGGGGCGCACGGTGACCACCGCCACGGGCTTGACCTTTTCCAGACCCGGGCCGACCTCCACGTCGAAGCGGCGCAGGAGCTGAGCGAGCAACACCACCGTCTCCACCAGCGAGAAGGTGTTGCCGATGCACTGCCGCTGACCTGCGGCAAACGGCACGTAGCTCCACGACTCGCGGTGCTGGCTGTTCTCGGCTGAGAACCGGTCGGGGTCGAACCTGTCGGGCTCGACCCAGAACTCAGGGTGCCGGTGCACTGCGTAGAAGAACGGCATCACCACGTCGCCCGCGCGCACCTTCATGCCGAGCACCTCGTCATCCACCACCGCGCTGCGGGCATTCATCGCCACGGGCCCGCGCAGGCGCAGGGTCTCGTCGATCACCTGGCGCAGGTACGAAAGCTTCGGCACGTCTTCGAAATGCGGGTCGCGATCGCCCAGCACGGTGTCGACTTCGGCGCGCATGCGCTGCATCACGTCGTCGCGGCCGTCGAGCAAGGTGAAGAGCCAGGTCAGCGTGAGCGCGGTCGTCTCGTGGCCCGCGACGAACATGGTGAAGATTTCATCGCGCAGGTCCGTGTCGGTGAGGAACTCGCCGGTGCTGGCGTCTTTGCTGCCCAGCAACATCGCCAGCAGCGTGCCCTCGGCGGCGCCCGACTTCCGGCCGGCCTCGATGACCCGGTACACCGCGCCTTCCACTTCTTTCATGGTGCGGTGGAACTTGCGGTTGTGCGCGGTGGGCACCCACTTCGGAAACACGATGCCGTTGCTGCGGTGGCTCACCAGATCCAACGCCGCGCCCAGAGCCTCGTACGAGACCTGAGCGGCCGAGGTGAGCTCGCGCCCGAAGAGCGCCGCCACCACCACGTCGAGGGTGAGCTCGACCATGTCGCGATGGGCATCGAGGCTGAACTTCGCTGCGCCGTGTTTCGCCAGCAGCGCGTCGAAGTGACGCTGGCCGCTCTCCACCATCGCTTCGGTCAGTTTGCCCAGCGCCGCGCGATGAAAGGCTGGCTGCACCAGCTGCCGCCGCGCCTTCCACGCATCACCTTCGAGCGCGAGCAGGCCGTTGCCGATGATCTTGCGCACCCCGTCGTAGGTCTTGCCCTTCACGTAGTTCTTCGCGTTGCCCGCGAGGATGCGCTTGATGCCGTCGGGGTGCGAGACCACCACCACGCGGAAGCCCAGGTTCACCGAGAAGGCGTCACCGAACTGATGCCAGTTGCGCTCGAGGAACTGAAGAAGGCCCTCGCGGCCGACCTGCGGCAGGTGACCGACGAAGGGCCAGCCCCGGGGGCCGGGTGGCTGAGACGACGTGGGCGGCGAAGAGGTCAAGGCGGTGGTCGACATGGCTTTCCACACGGTAAGGAACTGGCTACCAGATGGCAAGTCACGGTGCTGCCAGGTGGCTCCCCAGAAACATCATGCGCAAGGTGGCCGCATCCATTCGTTTGAGAAAGCGCCGGTCGCTTCGGGGGAGCAGCGCGCTCTGCGCCAGCATCAGCACGCCCAGAACGGTGAGGTGAGACTCGGCGTCGAAGTGGGGGCTGGC
>JAYTAT010000317.1:0-1766 GCA_043737315.1 Archangium sp. | reverse complement strand
GCGCGCCTTCCAGCACGTACGAGATGATCTCCATGTCGCGATGCGGGTGCGTGCCGAAGCCCTGCCCCGCCGTCACGGTGTCTTCGTTGATCACCCGCAGCGCGCGGAAACCCATCTGCGTGGGGTCGTAGTATTCGGCGAACGAAAAGGTGTGCTTCGTGTTCAACCAACCATGGTCTGCGCCGCCACGTTCAGCGGACTTTCTGATGTTCATCATGGCTCACACCATCAGCATCAGATGTGCCACTCGCAAGTCACCGTGCCTCCCCGGCTGGCACCGCGTCTGGGAGCGGATTACTCTCTTTTCGACAGGCCAAGCTCTCATTTCGAGAGCCAGCAACGAGACCCGCATGCGCGCCCGAAACCTCAAGCTGACCGACATCTTCGACTTCGACGCCGACGGCGGTGAGATGACCCTCGCCGGCGAACGCGTGGTGCTGATGGACGCGGTGGCCATGGGCCTCTTGCGCAGCCAGCTCATCACCGCCTTCGGCATGACCGGCGCCCGATCGATCTTCACCCGCTTCGGCTACACGCATGGCTATCGCCTCGCCGAGGCCATGAAGACCGCCATTCCCTGGGAAGACGAACGGGAGTGGCGGGTGGCGGGCGGCCGACTGCATCGCCTGCACGGCATGGTCACCTTCGAGCCGGTGAAACACTCGACGCACTCGCCGCCACCGTTCGCCGAAGCGGTGTGGCACGACAGCTACGAGGCCGATCAACACCTGCTCCATCACGGTCAGGCTGAAGAGTGCGTGTGCTGGACGCTGGCGGGCTTCGCGTCGGGCTACCTGTCGAAGGCGCACGGCCGCACCGTCTACTGCATCGAAGAGAGCTGCCGCGGTAAGGGCGACCCGGTCTGCCGCATGGTGGGGCGCTCTCGAGAAGACTGGCCCGAAGCGCAGCAGGCCTTCTTCACCTTTTACGAATCGGACTGTCTCAACGAAGCGCTCAGCACGCTGCAGGCGCAGCTCAAGAAGGTCGACCGCCGCCTCGCCCAACGCCGCCGCGAGCTCGACGCCGAACAAGACGAGTCAGGCCTGGTGATTCGCAGCCTGACCATGAAGACGCTGCTCGGGCAGGCCCGCAGGGTGGCCTCGGTCGACACCAGCGTGTTGCTCCAGGGTGAATCGGGCGCCGGCAAAGAGCGCATCGCGCGTTTCATTCACGACGCCTCGGGCCGCCAGGCCGGGCCCTTCGTGGCCATCAACTGCGCTGCGGTGCCCGAGTCGCTCATCGAGAGCGAGCTGTTCGGCCACGCGCGCGGCAGCTTCACCGGCGCCACCAGCGATCGGCCTGGTCTCTTCGAGTCGGCCAAGGGCGGCACCTTGCTGCTCGACGAGGTGGCCGAGCTGCCGCTGCCCATGCAGAGCAAGCTGCTGCGCGTGCTGCAGGAGCGTGAGGTGCGAAGGGTCGGCGAGAACAAGACGCGCAGCATCGACGTGAGGTTGATCGCCGCCACCCACCGCGAGCTTGCAGCTGAGGTGAAAGCGGGCCGCTTCCGCGAAGATCTCTTCTTCCGGCTGCGGGTCATCGAGCTGATGGTGCCCCCGCTGCGGGAGCGCCCCGAAGACATTCTTCCGCTCGCCCGCCAGGCCCTCGCCCGTTCGGCGGCGCGCGAGAAGTTGCCCTTGAAAGAGCTCTCGCCCGAGGCCTCGCGCCGGGTGCTGGCCCACCCCTGGCCTGGGAACGTGCGCGAGTTGCTCAACGCCATGGAGCGCGCCCTGGTGCTCTCTGAGGGCAAACGCATCGAAGCAAGCGAC
>JAYTAT010000316.1:0-11192 GCA_043737315.1 Archangium sp. | reverse complement strand
AGAAGTTGAGGGCGATCCCCGGTTGCACCACCGTCGACGCCACCGTGCTGCACACGTACCTGCTGCGCACCGAAGGCATGTTCCCCATGCAGGACTTCGAAGGCTTCAGCGCCGCGCCCATCGAGCCGTGGGCTCCCGCCTCGGCAGACACCTGGAGACAAGGCGTGGCGCATTGCCAGAGCGTGGTGGGGCCTCCCCCGTGGAAAGCCGGCATCGGTGGGGCGCTGGCGTGCGCGAACCGGCTGTCGGTCTACCTGTGGCAACAGTTCGCCTCACAACAGAGGGCAGCGCGCGTCTTCGAGATCGACGTGGTGCTCGACGAGCGCAAGGGCAAGGTGAATGTGCGCGGCTCGGTATGGGAGCCGCGCTCACGCGACCAGCTCTTCCTCGACGAGACGGTGCCGGTCGCCCAGCTCGACCAAACCCTCGAGCGTGTGGTGGGGGCGCTCGTCGCAAAGAAGGGCAAGACCCAGGCGCGCAACGTCATCTCTGAGCTCGCTTCGGCGTTGCTGGGAGATCCCTTCGCGGGTCAGGCGAAAACCACCACGCCGGTCGCCTTCAAGAAGACCTGCGCCGCGATGCCCACCAGCCTGAACATCACGCCCAAAGGAATCCTGGCCGACTCGCTCGTCGCACGTTGGACTCCGGCAGGTGCCGCCGCGCCTGCGATGCCGTGCACGTTGACCTTCAACGAGCACACCGAAACGGGCGTGGGCGAGGTGTTGACCCTCATGACCACGCTGATGACCTGCAGCTCGAACATCGTCTCTGCGGAGTTTCCCAGGTCGCCTGCGCCCGAGCGCCCGATGGTGGACCTCGTGTCCGAGCGCCTCGTACAGGGGCTCGCGACGAAGCTCTGCAAGTAGTCAGTCGGCGCGCTGCTGAGGCCGGTCGGTCGGGTGCCCGAGCCCTTCACCTTCGGGCGCTGGCGTGGGCACGTAGGTCAGCTCGAACACGCCACCGAAGTCGTTGCCCGAGTAGGGGCTGGGCAGCTGCGCACCTGCCGAGAGCTGAAAGTTCTTCCCGATGAAGACCACCACGCCGACCACCGCCACGCTCACCGCGTTGAGCCCGATGACCCAATCGCCTTGCGCGTGCAGGTAGTGCTCGACGAGTGGCAACTCGAAACCAAACAAGGCGCCTGCCGGAGGCCCGAAGCCGAGCGCGCCCCGGGTGCCGCTGTAGGCGCCGAACACGTACGAGCCGAAGCGGCCAGGTGCTTCGAAACGCGCCGTCGCCCAGCCGTAGATGACGGGCTCGAGCACGTTGGTGTTCGGCACGAAGCCGACGCCTGCCTGCGTGCCGACCTCGACGGCGAACCAGTCAGCCGGTGAGAAATACAGGTTGGCGTTGAAGGTGGTCGACGAGCTTGCGGGCGACGCTGCGTTCAGCTGACCCACGTTGTACAGCGGCATGTGGAACAGGTTCATGCCCAGCTCGAGCCACTTGAAGAGGCCCAGCTCGAGCGTGGTGTTCACCTCTCCACCCTGGCCGGTCGCGCCCACCTGCACCTGTCCGAAGAGACGCCCCGGCACCGTCTCCTGCGTCGAGGGAACGTTGAAGAGGCTCTGCTGAGCGAAGGCGGCGGAAGGCAGCGCAAGGAGAACGAACAGAAGACGACGCATGGGGGCTGGACCTGAGTTGATCTCAGGCCCCACCACCACTTCCTTGTTTCAGCGGGGGTCGACGACGTGCCCCATGAAGAGCAGCGCACCGGTGGCGTTGTCGCGAATGAAGAAGACGAAGGGGCGATCGATGCGCACCGGCCGGGTGACAGGCACGGAGGTCACACCGATGATTACGGCCGTCGCACCCGCAGCTTCGGTGCCCTCTTCGGTGACCTTGATGACGGCGTGGTGAACCACGTCGCTGATCGACAACGAACGGTCGCCCGTCATGCCGGAGAAGTCTGCGTCGCGGCTGAACGCGACGCCCAGGCCCTGCGTCTTCAAGGGCGCGGTGAGCATGGTCTCGAGATCGATCTCGAACTTCGGCATCGAGAACTCGAGCTGCCCGGGCGCGAGCGCGGCGAGGTAGCCGTCGAGCTTCGCGACGTCGAGCGTGCTCTCGAAGGCGGCCAGCTGACCTGCGGGCGGCGCCATCAACAGCATCGAGACCTCGTTGCCCTGATAGGCCAGCTCGACCACGTCGACTCCACCGACCGTCGCAGAGCGGGCGGAGTGCGCGCCGTCACGCAGCATCGGCACCTGCACCAGGCTGCCACCGGCGAGCGTGAAGGCGCCCGGGCTGGTGGCGCTCTTCTCGAACGGGGTCTGCCAGCTGGCGTTGAAGTAGACGGCGTTCGCGAGCACCACGCGGGTGTCGTTGGTGATGAGGCCTTCGGCCAGCAGCTCGGGAATGAGATCGGCCGTGTGGTAGCTCACGAAGGCGTTGATCGATTTGCGCGCGGGCTCGGGCTGGGTGACGAAGTCGAGCAGCTTGAGGCCGGTGCCGTACTGGCGCGCGAGGAGGTCGAGGTAGCCCTGCTCGAGGTGAAAACCCTTCTGCGCAAAGGTCTGGTTCACGATGGCCAGCTTGAAGGGGCGGCCGTTGGTGCCCTGCTGACCCTGACCGCGGCTGGTGAGCGCGCGATCGAGCGTGTTCATCGCGGCGTGAAAGTCGTCTTGCGAAAGGCCGATGTTCAGCGTGCTGCGGAAGGCGTCGAGCGTGGTGCCCGCCGCGCCAGCAGAAGCCATGCCCAGCGCGGTGGTGATGGAAGCGGGCGAGGTGATGACGTTCTTCGAGGGCTGCGTGGTGTTGCGGTTGAGCGTCAGCGTGAACTCGTTGAGCCCCGCGACGGCTTGCGCGACGTCGTTCGCGGGCGCCTGCGTGGTGAGCCGCTCGACGCTGCTCTTCGCGTCTTCGCCGGCCTGAGGCTCGGGGCGCGTGCAGCCGACGGTCATTGAAAACAGCACCAACGCGGACAGAAGCTTCGTCTTGAACATGATTGTTTTTCCCCAGTGAAATGCGGCTGGGCAGACGCTTGAGCAAGTCTGGGGCCGGAGAAACGGGGAGGAAGGTCGCGGGGTTGCCGCGCTGCGCCCTCACGGAATTCTGTGAGCCGCTTCCGGGTCGACTCGATCGGGCCCATGAGACCTCCTCGAATGACCCCGTTTGTCGAAGCACGGAAGGGTTCGCGCGGCTCAGGTCGTGCGATTGACCCAGATGGCACAACCCTCAGCTGCGATGAGCGTCACGGCATTCTCGCGCCGCGGCGGCTCAGGCCAGGACAGCTCGAGCCGGCCCGGCGGCGTGGGAATGCGCACGACCTCGTTGCCGATCGTCCCCACCAACGTCAGCCGTCCACGTCTCAACGTGATCGTCTTCGTCGCGTGATCGACCGAGACCTGCATCGCATCGCGCCGGCCGTCGGTGAGCTCAGGCAGTTGATGCCGCAGCCTGAGCAGCGCGCGATACCACGCCAGCATCTCGCGGTGCGGTGACCGCTCGCGTTCACTCCAATCGAGCACCGAGCGCTCCATCGTCACGGCGGCCTGTGGGTCGGGGAATTCACCTCCGACCGAGGCATGCTCCGCGCGCCTGCCCTCTTGAACCGCCTTCGCCAGCTCCGGGTTCTCGTGATCGGTGAAGTATTGAAACGGCGACGACGCGCCCCACTCTTCCCCCTCGAACAGCAGCGGAACGAACGGCGAGGTCAGCATCAGCGCCGCCGCGAGGCGCACCCTGGCCGGTGACGTGAGCTGACCCAGCCGCTCACCACGCGCGCGATTCCCGATCTGATCGTGGTTCTGAATGGAAGCAATGCACCGCGTGCCATCGGGCGGACCCAGGGGCCTGTCGTGAATGGTGCCCTTCCCCACCAACGCGGTCTCGATGTCAGCCAGCGAGCCGTACTTCGCGTAGTACCCCTGCTGCTCACCAGTGAACGCCGCGTGGATCGCGTGATGAAGGTCGTCGAACCAGAAACCATCGAGCCCATCGCCCCCTTTGTTCCTGGGCATCACCAGCCGCGGTTCATTGTCTTCGTTCTCCGCGATCAACACGGCCGGCCGCTGGAGCGCGCGCACTTCATCGGCGAGCTCAGAGAGGATGTGCCTGGGTGAGTCGTCGTAGATCGCGTGCGTCGCGTCGAGGCGCAGGCCATCGAGATGACAGTCGCGCAGCCAGTAGATCGCGTTGTCGAGAAAGAAGCGGCGCACACCCGGTGACGAGAAGTCGATCGCCGGACCCCACGGCGTCTCGTGACGATCGGTGAAGAACTGCGCGAACTCCGAGAGGTAGTTCCCGTCGGGCCCGAGGTGGTTGTAGACGACGTCGAGGAGCACCGAGAGCCCCTTGCCGTGCGCACCATCGACGAAGCGGCGCAGCGCATCGATGCCCCCGTAGACCGTGTGCACCGCAAAAAGATCGACCCCGTCGTAGCCCCAGCCGCGCCGGCCCGGGAACGCATTGAGCGGCATCAGCTCGACGTGCGTGATGCCCAGCGAGATCAGCTCGTCGAGGCGCTCCAGCGCGGCGTCGAGCGTTCCCTGCCTCGTGAACGTGCCGACGTGCAGTTCGTAGATGACGCCGCGGTGCAGCGGCACGGGTCGGAAAGCCGCGTCGGTCCACGGGTAGCTGGGATCGATCCATTGCGATGGGCCGTGCACTCCCGAGGGCTGAAGACGTGAGCGCGGATCGGGCCGGGGTGGTCCACCGTCGAGCGAGACGGCGTAGTGGGTGCCCACCGGCGGCGCGGGTGCAGACCAGAGCCCTTCGCCGCGCGGCTCGGCGTTGATGCGGCGCTCGGGCCCGTAGAGAACGAGTTCGACCTGTTTGGCGTTGGGTGCCCAGACTTGAAAGTGCGTCATGGTTTGCCCTCTCCGGTCCCAGAAAAAGGAGCGCGTTGGAGGAAGGCAACCGGGAAACGGGCCCACGCGCGCTCGACACGCAGCGCACCTTCGAACTTCTCGCCCGACAGCACGTCGGTCCACTTCCCCGGGGGCAGCTCGAGGCGCGTCTGCCCCCACCGCACCTGGGTTGCCGTCCACCGCGGCACGAGCGTGATCAACTCTTCACCCCGCGCGAAGGCGATCACCCGCTCGGCGGCGTCACCAGTCGCCTTCATCGCGCGATACGGCGCCTCGAACAGCTCTGGGTGCTGTCTGCGGAGCTGAAGCACGCGCTGAATCAACCAGAGCTTCGGCAAACCTTCGTCGCTGGCCGCCATCGCGTTCTCGGGGCTCGCTTCACGCGCGCGCTGCAGCAACGCCCGTCGTGCTGCGTAGTCGACCGGCCGGCGGTTGTCGGGGTCGACCAGGCTCGTCTCCCACAACTCCGTGCCCTGGTAGATGTCGGGCACGCCCGGCGCGGTCAGCTTGATCAACGTGCGCGCCAGTGAAGTGCGCCGTGCAGCCGGCTCGATCGACTTCACGAACGCGGCGAGCTCGGCGCACAGCTCGACGTCGTCGAGCACTCCATCGACGAACGACATCACCGACGCTTCGTAGGCCCCATCGGCCGAGAGCCACGAGGTGTGCCGCTTGGCCTCGCGCGTCGCCTTCTCGAGATACGCGCGCGCCCGCTCTTTCGAGAGGGGCCAGGCGCCCACCAGGGTCTGCCAGATGAAGTACTCGGTCGGGCGATCGAGTGTGATGCCGAGATGGCGCGCCGCGCGTTCGGACCAACGCGTCACCATCTGCGCCCACTGCTCAGGCAGCTCGGT
Source organism: Archangium sp. (assembly GCA_043737315.1). Lineage (GTDB taxonomy): Bacteria > Myxococcota > Myxococcia > Myxococcales > Myxococcaceae > Archangium_A. The sequence continues at coordinate 5,527 of JAYTAT010000316.1, read as the reverse complement.
GAGCACCATCAACCGTGCGCGCAGATCTTCACCCCGCTTGGTGTCGTGCGTGCTCGAGGCAAGCAGCGTGCGTGGGGCCGAGGTGGCGAGTGAGGCGTGCAGCTCGTCGAGGCAGACTCCGAAGATGTCCACCGCGCCGCCGACCTCATTGAGCGCGACCAGGCGCGCGTGCCGGTAGAACAGCGTGTCCTCCAGACCCTTGGCCATCACGGCGCCCGAGGTCTGTTGAAAGCGCAGCGCCAGCTCGACCTCCACCGGCCCCGTGCGCTCGAGCAACAACGCGCGGCGCAGCGCTTCCCACACGCGGTGATCGACCTCGGGCCGCCCCAGCGCAGCCGCCGCCAGCGCGGTCGCCACGTGCGCGCGATCGACCTCGCTCGCCACCCGGCCTGGCCTCGCGTACGTGCGGTACACCGGGTAGCTCGCCAGCAACTCGGTGATGGCGTGCCGCAGCTCGCGCACCGTCACGTCGCGCAGGCTTGGCTCGCCCTTCACCAGCCGCACCGCAAGGGCCACCAGGCGGTCTCGTTCACTGGCGAGCAAACCTTCGATCACGTCGAGCCGGGCGCGGCGGGCCTGCGCCTCGATGGGACTGGGGTCTCCGCCGAACTCGAGCCACACGCGGTCGAGCGTCTGCTGCCCCGACGGATCGACGAAGGCCCCATCGAGCAGCCTGATGAACTCGTAGCCCGTGGTGCCGTCGACCGGCCACTTCTCAGGCAGCGGCTCGTGGGGCGCGAGGATCTTCTCGACCACGATCCACGCCTTGGGAGCGCGACGCCTGAGCTGCTCCAGGTAGCCCGAAGGATCGCGCAGGCCGTCGACGTGATCGACGCGGATGCCATCGATGGTGCCGTCGGCCAACCAGCTGAGCACCAGCGCGTGCACGTCGTCGAACACCCACGGCTCTTCGATTCGCAAACCAGCCAGGCTCGCCACGTCGAAGAAGCGCCGGTACGACAGCTCACCCAGCGCATAGCGCCAGAAGCCCAGCCTCCAGTTCTGCACTTCGAGAAATGAATCCAACCGCCCGGCGTCAGCGGTCAACGCGGCCAGCTCGAGATCGACGGCGGCGGCCAGGTCTTCGCGTGCGGCGAACAACTTCGAGAGCAACGTTTCGATGACCTCACGATCGCGATGGCGCCGCACCGTAGAGGTCTGGTCGGTCGCGCCCGGCTTGGGCAACGAACCCAACGCGTCTGCGAAGAAGGCCAGCTCACTCGAGCCCGCCTGCGCCGCTGCGCGACCCAGCGGGTCGACCAACGCACGAGGCGCCACCGGCAGCCGGTGATCCCGGTACATCACGAAGAAACGTGCGCCCTCCCGCGAGACCTTCAGCAGGCCGTTGCCGAGCGCATCGGCGTACCGCTCACCGAGAATCGGCAGCAAAATCCGGTTGTCTGCCTCTTCACCGGGGTGCCAGTCGACGTCGAAGTACGACGCGTACCGGCTCGACGGCCCGTTCTCGAGCACGTCCCACCACCAGGTGTTGTCGGCCGCCGTGCCGATGGCCATGTGGTTGGGCACCAGATCGACCAACTGCCCCAGACCCCGCTGAGCCAGCGCGCGGCAGAAAAGAGCATGTTGCTCCGCGCCCCCGAGCTCCGAGTTCACCCGCCGATGGTCGACCACGTCGTAGCCATGCTGCGAGCCGTGCGCCGCCTGCAGGTAGGGCGAGCTGTAGAGATGACTGACCCCCAGCTCGGCCAGGTAGTCTGCCAGCTCAGCGGCCTCGGCGAACCCAAAGCCCGGCCGCAGCTGCACGCGATAGGTCGCGCGCGGCGCAATCACGTACTTCGCCTCTTGAAGACGGCCAGCGATCGCGGCACCAGCTTGCAGGGCATGACCACGTCTTTCGACTCGCCTTCCAGGAAGCCCACGTCGGTGTCGAGCACCTTTTCCCAGCGCGTACCGAGCCTGGACGGAATGGTGAAGTCGACCGGCTCGTGCGAGGCGTTGATGGCCACGAAGAAGCTGTCGTCGAAGATGCGCTTTCCGCGTTGATCGCGCGCCACCAGGCCCTCGCCGTCGAGGAACACGCCGACCGAGCGCCCGCTTTGCCAGTCGCTGCTCTCCATTTCCCTGCCGTCTGCGCGGGCCCACACGATGTCCTTCGCCGACTGAAACCAGCCACGCCGTCGGAAGGCCGGGTGCGTTCGGTAGAACGAGACCAGCTTAGCGGTGAACGCGAGCAGCCCCTGATCGGCCTTCTCCCAGTCGAACCAGGAGAACTCGTTGTCCTGGCAGTAGCCGTTGTTGTTGCCACGCTGCGTACGGCCCAGCTCATCGCCGCCTTGCAGCATCGGAACGCCCTGGGAAAAAAACAGGGTCGCGAGCAGGTTTCTTTGTTGCCGCGCGCGCAGGGCCAACACGTTCGGATCGCTCGTCTCACCTTCGGCGCCGCTGTTCCACGAGCGGTTGTCATCGGTGCCGTCGCGATTGTCTTCGCCGTTGGCTTCGTTGTGCTTCGAGTTGTACGAGACGAGATCGCGCAAGGTGAACCCGTCGTGCACGGAGACGAAGTTGATGCTCGCCGAAGGGTGGCGTGCGCCGTCGGTCTGGTAGAGGTCGGCCGAGCCCGTGAAGCGCGCGCCGAAGTCCTGCAACGAGCCTTCGCTGCCGCGCCACAGATCGCGCACCCCATCTCGGTACTTGCCGTTCCACTCCGACCAGATGGGTGGAAAGCCGCCCACCGCGTACCCACCGGGCCCGAGATCCCACGGCTCGGCGATCAACTTCACCGTGCGCAAGACGGGATCCTGGTGCACCAACTGGAGGAAGGTGGCGAGGCGATCGACCTCCAACAGCTCGCGCGCAAGGCTTGCCGCGAGATCGAAGCGGAAACCGTCGACGTGCATCTCCTGCACCCAGTACCGCAACGAATCCATGATCAGCTGGAGCACGAACGGCTGCCGCACGTGCATCGAGTTCCCGGTGCCCGTGGTGTCGTAATAATAGAAGGGCTGCTCGGCGCAGAGGCGGTAGTACTCCTGGTTGTCGAAGCCCTTGAACGAGAGCGTGGGCCCCAGGTGATTGCCTTCAGCGGTGTGGTTGTAGACCACGTCGAGGATCACCTCGATGCCCGCCTGATGCAGCGTGCGCACCATCTGTTTGAACTCGGAGACCGCGGCGCCGATCGTTCTCCGCGAGGCGTACTCGTCGTGCGGCGCGAAGAAGCCGATGGTGTTGTAGCCCCAGTAGTTGCGCAGCCCCTTGTCGAGCAACCGGCCGTCATGAAGGAACTGGTGAATGGGCAGCAGCTCGACCGCCGTCACGCCGACTTTGAGCAGGTGTTCGATCGCCGCGGGGTGCGAGAGGCCCAGGTACGTGCCGCGCAGCTCTTCGGGGATGTCGGGGTGGCGCTCGGTGAACCCCTTCACGTGCACCTCGTAGATGACGGTGTCGTGCCACGGGGTGCTGAGCTTTCGATCGTTCTGCCAATCGAACCAGCGATCGACCACCACGCCTTTGAGCATGGTGGGCGCGCTGTCTTCGTTGTTGCTCTGCTCCGGGTTGTCGAGCTGATGACCAAAGAGAGGCTGGCCCCAGCTCAGTGAACCTGCCGTCGCCTTGGCATACGGGTCGAGCAGCAGCTTGTTGGGATTGCACCGCACGCCACTCTGCGGGGCCCAGGGCCCGTGCACCCGGAAGCCGTAGTACTGACCGGGGCCGACGCCAGGCAGGTACGCGTTCCAGACGTGGCCTTCACCTCGCGCGAGCGCGACGCGTTCTTCGTTGCGATCGCGATCGAACAGACAGAGCTCGACGCGCTCACCCACGCGCGAGAACACGGCGAAGTTGGTGCCGTACCCATCGAACGTGGCGCCCAGCGGATAGGTGGTGCCCACCCACGCTTCACGGGCGGACGCCATGGGGCATCCCCCAGAGGCAGGGGTGCGCGACGAAAATGGGTTGGCGCAAAGCCGGCGCGATTTGAACGGGTTCAGGGCGCATGCCACGCGTCAGTGCAATGCGCGCACCGATTGCCTCATTCCCCACAAACCGTTTCCCCCCTCTCCCTGTGAAAGAGGGGCCGGGCAGGGTTCGCATCGCCGCCGCCGGGGCCTGCACGTTGGGCCCTCGGGAAGAGAGGGTTTTTTTATCGAATGGTTTTCAGGCGCCGAGCACCTGGCATGCGCGGGCGTAATACGCGTCACGCGCCGCTTTGCCGTTGTACCCGCCGTTCACGCGCAGGGTGATGGCATCGAAGTTCCCCGCGTCGGCGTAGCTGTTCAAGTTTCGGCTGTTCCAGAACCACTGCGCGATGCGGAAGCCGACAGCGGGCGTCGCCGCGAGCGCGGGGTTGTTGACCAGGTCGAGGCCCAGCGCGTTGCCCGCGGCGGTGTAGTTGCTGCGACCGGTGAGCTGAATCGGCCCGCGGCCCTTGAAACGAACGCCGTCACCTGGCTGCGTGTTGCCGAGATCGCGGCGGCCTTCGTAGGCAGCACCCGAGGCGATCTCTTCGAAGTAGCGCAGCTGACCGCTCTCGTGCGCAAGTTGGGAAAGGAACGCGGCCTGGCGTTTGGGCGTGTTGATCTGCCCTTCCGCCATCGCGGCGTTCAGGTACGGCAGGTGACGGTTCGCGTCGGCCTCCGAGAGGTTCGGCATGATCGCGCGGAGCTGCGCGGCGCTGACGCCACCCGTGGTGGGCCCCGGCACGGGCCCCGTGGGCGTGACCGGAGCCGGCCCCGAACCACCCGGCAGGCGCAGCGTCTGGCCCACGGAGATCATGTCGGGGTTGCTGATGCCGTTGAGCGAAGCGAGGGCACCGACGGTGGTGTTGTACCGCGAGGCGATGCCCGAGAGCGTGTCACCGGGGCGCACCGAGTACGTGCCGCCGTTGCCCGACGCAGGAGGCGCGGTCGGCGTGGTGGTCACCGGAGGCGATCCCGCTCCGACCACGAGGCGCTGGCCCGCGAAGATGAGGTTCGGGTTGCCGATGCCGTTGCGCGAAGCGAGCGCGCCGACCGTCGTGCCGAAGCGGGCGGCGATGCCCGAGAGCGTGTCACCCGAGCGCACCGTGTAGATCTGCGCGCCGCCACCACCCGAGATGTTCACCGGTGACGCAGGCGTCGCATCGAAGCCATCGGGGATCCGCAGCGTGCGACCGGCGTAGATGACGTTCGGGTTCGCGATGTCGTTGGCCCGCGCGAGCGCAGCGACCGTGGTGCGGTAGCGGGAAGCGATGCTGCCGAGCGTGTCACCGGAGCGGATGGTGTAGCTGGTCATGCAGGAGTGTCGGCTTCACGCCGCGCCGGGTATTCCCGGGCGCTTGCAGCGTGCGTTGACAGGTGGAGTGCTCAGGTCGCAGGCGCACATGTAGGCCCCTCGGCCCCGAGCCGCTAAGCCTCTGATTTCGAACACTCGGGCTCAATGCGCCGAAGTTTGCCCGTCATCGACGAACGGAGAGCGACCCGCTCAGGGGTGAGGAACTGCGCACGACGAGTGGCGCGGAATGCCAATCCACTGCTGATGCACTCGAGCCCCGAGCGCGTCGATTCGCGTTCGCGCGAAGGGTACCGGCAAA
>JAYTAT010000315.1:0-4596 GCA_043737315.1 Archangium sp. | reverse complement strand
CATCTCGCCGTAGTGATACTCGATCGACCCATCGAGGAAGAGCTTCACCTCGTAGTTGAGATCGTCTGCCGGGCTGCTGGCGAAGCTCCTCAGGTGCGCCCACTGGAACACCCAGTGCTCGACCGGGGTGCCGGGGTCTTCGCCTGCGGCGAAGCGTTTCCAATACATCTCGCTGCCCGGCATGGCGGCGGGCGTGGTCTGCATGTCGTCCCAGAAGACGGCCAGCTTGCCTGCAGGGGCATCGCTGGGCGACGGGCCCGTCAGCGGGTTGCTGTAGTCGACATCGGTCGAGGTGCCCCAGACCATCCAGCCGTCGAGGCTCATCGACACGACCGGCCTGCGCACGCCGAACGCGACCGGCGCAGGGTCGGTGCCGGTCGCCGCCAGCGTGATGGGCACGGTGAGGCCGTCGACCGCCGAGGTGCTGCGCACCAACGACGTGCCGCCGTCCGAGATGTCGACGAACTTCGGCGCGATCGACGTCAGGACGTAGCCGAAGCCGCAGCCCGGGTCTGAGCCGGGGGTGCCGAGTTGAGGAGGGGTCTGGCCGCCGTACGGGGTGGTGGCCGCGCACACCTGCAGGGTGGGGGGGCCCGATGTGCCGAGGAATGGGCCGGGGTCGATGTTGAGGCCCTGACCACGCCCGCCGTCGGCAGCGCCGGTGTAGTTGAAGCCCGCCCCCGCGTCGGCGGTACCGATGGCAAAGCTACCGGCGTCTTGCGAGAGGAAGAAGCCCGAGGTGGCCCAGCTCAAGGTCACGCCCGCGTCGTCATTCTGAGCGCGATCGTCAGACGCTCCGATCACCATCGGCACTCCGGGTTGCAACACGAAGCCCGGCGGCACGAAGTAGGTGGGGGCGTCGGGTGCGCGCAGCTCCCAGCCGCTCAGGTCGAGCGGGCCCTGCGTGCGGTTGACCACCTCGAGGTACTGGCCATTGGGCACTGCGGCGTGGGTGCGAAACTGCAACTCGGTCAGCGCGAGGTCTGCGGGAATGCTGAAGGCGCCGGCCGGCTGCGAAATCAGCGACCACACCGAACCCACCTTCACGAAGCCGCCCCAGGTCGAGCCCTTGATGACGCGCACTTCGGCGGGCGCGGCCACGGGGCTGAAGAAGTAGAGCGCAGAGTTCGCTGCGGGGGTGGCCTTGAACCCCAGCTGCCGCGTCTCATCCTGCACGCCCACCACGAAGCTGGCCGAGGCCGCGTAGGTCATGCCCCGGTAGTGAAAGGAGACCATGCCGTGCTGGTGCACCCTGGCCTGGAAGGTCACGTCGCTGGCGGCGTCGGTGCCCACTTGCAGCTTGTCCCACTGCACCACGATCGACTGGTCGGGCGCGCTGCCCACCACCTCGACGTAGACGGCCGAGTTGGCGCGCAGGGTCAAATCATCCCAGAACGGCGCGATCAGCCCACTGGCCCCGCTGATGCTCGGCAGGGTGGACGGATTGACGCTGTTGACCACGAGCGGCGCGCCCCACGCCATCCAGCCCGCGCGCGAGATGGTGAGGGGGCCAGTTCGGCGCTGGCCCCACAAGAACGTCGCGAACGGCACCTCGACCGAGGTGATGTTCGAGCCGGCCTCGAGCACGCGCGCGCCCGTGACGCTGATGTCCCTGAAATCGGCCTGGCTCGAAGTGAGCACCTGGTTGTGCGGGAAGCCGTACAGCACGGCGCCCGCATCGCTGCGCAGCGAGACGTTCTGGCCGCTGAGCGCGGTCGGCGGGAACTGCGTCACCATGGGGGTCGCGCCCGTCACCGTCACGCTCGCTTGAGCGGTCACCGCCGGGCTGCCCAGCAGGTTGTCTGCCGAGAGGGTGTAGGTGGTGGTTCCGCTCGGGTAGACCACCGCGTCACCTGCCTGCGCGCCCGAACCCGTGAGCGAGAACACCACCACTCCGCTGGAGTCGGTGATGCGCACGCGCCGGGCCTCGGCGGCGGCGAAGCTCAGGGTCACCGGCTGGCCCACAGCCACCGTCGTGGGGTTGGCCGTGAGGGTCGCGCTGGTGGGGACGCCGACCGACGCATCGACCTGCACGCTGCGGCTGATGCGCGCGCCCCTGTTGTTCGAGGCGACCAGCTCGACGCTGAAATCGGTGGCCGGCGCAGCGAACGAATACAGACCGACCGCGGCGAGCCGGCGATTGGCCGTCAGGTGCACCGAAACCCCGTCGACCTTCACTTCGATCTGGTCGGCGGCGCGGGTCTCCCACTGCACCGTGTAGTTGGCGCCGGCGGCCGCTACCGGGCTGGGGTTGTAGCGGGTGATGGCCAGGCCCGTGCCCACGTTCACTTCGAGCACCCGGATGAAGCGGGTGGTGCCCTTGATGGCGGCGATCTCATAGCTGACGACACCGTTGTCGGGCGTGAGGGGCACCACGTCGGCGAACGTGCCCGCCTCGATCTGTGCAGCCGTGGTCGTCGCGAACAAGGGGCCTCGCCCCGGGCTGGTGACGGTGACGCTGTCGGCGCCTGCGGCGGTCCAGCTCAAGGTGACCGTCTCACCCACTTCGGCTGCGCGAGGCGAGACTTCGGCTGTCAGCAGCGCTGCCTGCACGATGACGGTGAGGGTGCGCGCCACGCCGTCGGCCGTCAGGGTGTACGAGGTGTCGAACTTCGGAGAGACGGTGACCGCGCCGCTCGTGCGCTGGCCGCCGATGTCGATCGCCTGGCCGCCTGCAACGAGGGTGACCGCGGTGGCGCCGGGCGCAGTCCACGCGAGCGTGGTGCTGGCGCCGCCCGGAATGACGGGGGGCAACGCGGTGAAAGACACTTCACCCAATTGCTGGCCGTCAAGGGAGACCGAGACCGCGCGCGCGTCAGAGCCGCCGGCGCCTCGAGCAACCAGCACGAACAGCGCCGGACCCGCGAGTGTGGCCTGGTGGGTGCCGTCGACCTGATCGACGGCCACGTTGAGCGTGCCGGTCGAGACTTCGCGCAGCTCGATGCTGGTGGCGTTGGAGGTCTGCCAGCTCAACGTCACCGCGCCGCCCCTGGGCGATGAAGCCGTGAACGACTCGATGGAAGGCGGGGCCGGCACCACCGTGGCCGGCTTCTCAATGCGGCAACCAGCGAAGGTGGCCACCACGGCCACTGAAACGAGAAACGAACGAGCGGGGTTCATGAAGTTCAGTGAGGGGCGCATGGGTTACCGGGGGCTGAAGCGAAGGCCTGTGTTCGACTGGACGCCGGGCGTGAAGGAGTTGGCGTTGATGACCAACGCCTGCGTGCCGGTGGGGTTCTCCAGCCACGTCACGCTGCTGATGCCCGAGCCGTGCTGACTGCTGCTGGAGCTGAGCATCAGCCCGTAGTGGTACTCGAGGGTGCCGTCGTCGAAGAGCTTCACCTGGAAGTTCAAGTCATCCGCGCCGAAGCTGCTGAAGTGTGTCCAATGCGTCCACTGCACCACCCAGTGGGCAGCAGGCGCAGCGGGGTCGACGTTGGCAGCCACCCGCTGCGAGTACACGGCCGACGTGGTGTTTCTGCCGATGAGGTTGCCCGCGAAGATCGCAGCCACCCCGTTGGCGTCGGTGGTGCTCGGTGACTTGCTGGTGAAGCTCGAGTTGCTCCCCGCAGCATCGAAGGCGAGGAACCCGTTCGACGAGATGCGAACCGACATCTGGGCCGCCCCGAAGAAGGGAAAGGGCGCGGCCGTCAGCGGCGCCGTGGCGAAACTTTCGTCGGCGTTGCTCAGAACGACCGCCGTGCCGGTGGTGGAGATGTCGAAGAACCCGCCCGGCAGGCGACGCCACGAATAACCGAAGCCGCACGACCCCGCGGTTCCCGGCGTGCCCAGCTGCCGAACGGCCTGGCTGCCGAACGGTGCCGTGGCGAGGCAGGTCTGGGCGTGCGGCGCAGTGCTGACGGAGTCGGAGCTCAGAATGTAGGGCCCAAAGTCACTCACCAGCGCTACGCCCGGAGTGGGGTTGAGCCAGGGGGAGCTATTCAGGGGGCCGCCATTGCGCGAGAGCGACAGCACCCCTGCGTCGACGGCGCCCGTATTCAGGCCGGTGAGCACGAGCTGCACGCCGGCATCGTCGTTGAGGGAAGGGTCAATGCTCGCGCCCACCACCAGCACGCCCCGCGCGGGCACCTGGCCCGAGAGCACGGCGGCGGTGCCGCCATCGGTGGGGCCCAACGCCCAGCCGGTGAGGTCGACGGGCGTTTCGCGCGAGTTGTACAGCTCGAACCACTGGCCGGGCGCACCGACGGCCGCGGCGGGCGCCACCAGCGCTTCGCTCACGGAGAGTTCCTGGGCGCTCAGCACAGGGCCCGTGTCGTGGTTGATGAACACGCTCTGGGCGCCGAAGTTCGCCGTGGCCACCAGGTTCAGCTGGTCGAACACCGGCACGCTGGCCGGGCTCGACCTGGGGCCGAAGAACGTCAGGCCCAGGTTGGCGGAAGGCACGGCTGTCACCACGAGGCCGCTGCCGGAGGTGGGCCCGTTGATGCCGACCTTGCCGGGGCCCGAGAAGGTGCCGTACTCGAAGTCGATCTGCCCGGTGCTGTGCACCTTGACCTGGAAGATCTTCGAAGCGCCGCCATTCCACTGCACGATGAGCACCTTCTGGTTGCCCGTGGTGAGCTTGACCTGCCAGCG
>JAYTAT010000314.1:0-4599 GCA_043737315.1 Archangium sp. | reverse complement strand
TCGACGAACCACGTGCCATCTCAGCGGTTAGCGTCAAATGCTTCATCTCGTTCGGAGGCTTCATGCGTCGACTTTCCGCCCTCGTTACCGCGCTCATTTCCTTCACCGTCGCAGCCCAGGGCACGAAGGCCGCTCCGGCCCCCGTGCAGAGCGCTGTGCTGGTGGGTGTGGTGGCTGCGGTCAACGATGAGATCGCCACGAAGCAGGCCGATGCGCTCGCGCGTTTCGTGGCCATCGCAGTCAAAGAGACCACCCTGCCCCGCGTGTTCCCCGACCAGGAGGCGCTCGCGCTCGCCGTCAGTAAGGGAGAGGTCGACGTCGCGCTGATGGGCCCGCTCGCGTACCTGCGCCTGGATCCGAAAGCGAAGACGCAGCTGATGTTCCGCACCGTTCGTCACGGCAAGAGCACCTACCGCTCGGTGTTGTTCGCGCCGCCCTCGAGCAAGCTCACCTCGCTCGACTCGCTCAAGAAGAACAAGACGCCGCTCAAAGTGGCCTGGGTCGAGACCTCGAGCGCGACGGGCTACGTCATCCCCAAGGCGTTGCTGCTGCAGGCCGGCATCAATCCCGCGCAGAGCTTCGAGGCGCAGGACTTTCTGGGTTCCCACGACGCGGTCTGCAAAGCGGTGATGGAAGGTAGGTACGACCTCGGCGCGACCTTCAGTGACCCCGTCGTGAACGACTCGAAGGTCTCGGGCTGCGTGGGCTCGCTGGGCAAACGCGTCGACACGCTGAAGATCGTGGCGATGTCGAGCGAAGTACCGAACGATGTGATGGTGAGCGCGCCGAAGTTCTCGCAGGGCAAGGTCGAGGCGATCGTCGCTGCTGCGAAGGCCGCCAGCACCACCGCCGACGGGAAGAAGTGGTTGCAGGCCGCGCTGCTCGCTGAAGGCGTCGCCGACGTGAAAGACGAAGACTTTGCCCCCCTTCGCAAGGCGCTCGACGCGTTCGTGCCGTGAAAAGTAAGAAGCTGAAGGTGGCCGTGGTGCTGTTGGTGCTGGCCATGCCCGCGTACTGGTGGCTGCTGGTAGAGAGCGGCTCACCCCAGGGCAGCTTCTCGCTCGATCTGACCGAGCTGCGAACGCTCGCCAACTCGGTGCCGGGCGAGAAGCCCGAGCTCATTCGAGTCGAAGAGGTGCTCGAGTTCGAGTTCCCCAACACCGCCATTGTCGCGGGCGCGGGGTGGTCATTCGGGAAGCTGCCGGTCTTCAGCTACCAGCTGGTGTTCGCCGACCGCACCATCGTGGTGGACACCGCGATGGATGAGGCCACCAGCAAGGGCGCCTCGCGCTACGACCCCGAAGCGTTCGCGCGGGTGAGCGCCGCGCTGGAAAAGGCCTCACTCATCTTGGTGACGCACGAACATGCAGACCACCTCGGAGGCTGGGCGACGCACCCCAGGCTCTCGCAGCTCGCGCCGGGCATCACCGATGAGCAGCTTGCAGACCCCACCAAACGCGCGCCGCTGATCATCCCCGAGGGTGCGCTTTCGAACCGCAAGCCGGTCACCTACGAGCACGCGACCGCAGTCGCGCCGGGCGTGGTGTTGCTCCGGGCCCCGGGCCACACCCCGGGCAGTCAGATGATCTACGTGCAGCGCAGGGATGGCGAAGAGTTCCTTCTGCTGGGCGACGTGTCGTGGCATCAGGAAAATTACGAGCAGGTGCGAGAGCGTGCACGGCTGGTCACCCAGTTCTTTCTCGGCGAAGACCGCGAAGCCGTGCTTCGCCAACTGGCTGCGATCAAAGCCGTCGCGGCCGCCGAGCCGAAGCTGCATGTGATGCCGGGCCACGACGGCAATACGATGAAGCGGGCGCTCGAGGCAGGCTTGATGACGCCGCGCTTTGCGCCGTAGCCCCAAAACCTCGCCTGGCGACGAGCTTGAAGAGCGGAGCTTAGGGCGTCGAGCTGATCAGCCGCGCGCGGGACACAGTCGCGCTGAAGACGCCGCCCTTTCCGTACGCGGGATCCACCGTGCCCAGACGACGGCGCACCAGCGTGAGGGACACACTGCACGTGTTCGACTCGTTGCTGCTCGAGGCGACGAAGGGCGCAAGGGTCTGCGTCCCGGTGTCTACAGTCAGCTCGAGCTCGACCGGTTGAATGCACGAGCCGCGCGCGGTGAGCTGCAGAGGGTCTGCTTCGCCTGAGCCAGTCCAGGTGACGGTCACCCCCGCACTGCGGGAAAACCGCGCGTCGGCCAGGGGTGAGCTGAACTCGAGCGATGCGGGCAGGGTGACGAACGACTCGCGCGCGCTGGTATCGGCCTCGCGCGCCAGCGCCACGCGCACCGGGGTTCCCGTGGCGTCTGTGTCGAAGCCTGCCTCATACCAGGTGGTGCCGAACGCAGCCTTTCTCGACATCGCGCGTGTGGTCATGCCCACCGTCGCCGTCAACGAGTCGGACGGCGTGAACTCGAGGTACGTGAGCGAACCTGGGCCCAGCGTGAGCGTCGCTTTCACGTTGAGCCGGCCCCCGCCCGGTGCATCGGCTTCGAGCTCGGCGTAGAGCCCCGAGGTCTTGAGGTCGCTGGACTTCACCGACTCGCACCCGAAAATCAAGAACGCCATCCACACCAGGGGCCAGAGCTTCATTGGATCTTCCTCCAGGCCGCTTGGTGAGGGCTCGGCACGTTCTGCATCCGTTGCAGCGGGGATGCCGAGGGGCACCTGCGAGTTTCCGCGGTTACCTACGGCATGAACGTTGAAGCATTCGTGCGCGGAGGTCCCCATGGCAACAAAGGCGGAACTGTTCAAAGCGGCGTCACAACGGACGAGGCACGAGCCTCCGAAGGTGAAGAAGCCCCGGCGCATCATCGATCCTCTTCATACCGACACCCGGAACGTGACGAAACGCGGCGACAAAGGCAGCAGTGTCGCACTGGAAGATTCTTTGTCGGGTACGCCGTCGCGCAAGTCGACGCGCAAAGCGACTCACGGTGGCAGAAATGATCAGCAGCTGATGCTCGCGCAGCGGGGCAAGACGACCAGCCCCAAGGCGCGCGCGCTCAGGGCGCAGGTTTCACGGCGCAAGTGAAGTGACGCAGGTTTTGCACCTGCGAACCCGAAAGGAAGGAGCCCCATGAACACCCAGAAGACCTCTGACCTGAAACAAGACCTGAAGTCCTTTCAACAAGACGTGAGGGCGCTGCGAGACGAGGTGCGGCTCAAGCTGCATCTCGCGGGCATGGACCTCAAGCAGGAATGGGAGAAGCTCGAGCCGCAGGTCGAACGCGCCATCAACAGCGCAGCTCAAGTTTCGAACGAAGCGATCAGCGACCTGAAGAAGCGGCTCGCCGAGTTCCGCACGCGGCTCGGCCCGAACTGAACGTTCAGGCCACGTCGCCGATGAACACCAACGAGGCCCCGTCGCTGGCGTACTGAACCGAGGCGGTGAACCCGACTTCGGTCAGGCGCTTGTTGAACCCGGGGTGCGTGCCCGCCGAGAGCACGGCCAGTCGGCCGCCACTCCTCAGTGAGGCACGCACCGACGACAGACCTCCGATGCTGTAGACGCTGTAGTCGTCATCGAGATCGACGGCGAACGGCCCGTTGTCGATGTCGAGCAGGATGACGTCGAAGCCCTTGCGGTGCTTGCTGAGCACCCGCTGCACATCGCCCACCTCGGCCGTGACCCGCTCATCGTCGAGCGCGCGCCCGTTGAGTGAGGCGAGGGGGCCCTTGTTCCACTCCACCACCGTCTTCGAAGGTTCGCTGACGATCACCTTGGCCAGGTCAGGCGCGATGTCGAGCGCCGCTCGCAAGATGAACCCAAAGCCCAGGCCGCCCACCATGATTTTCGGTTTGTCGAAGTCGACCCGCGCACAGCCGGCGCGCACCAGCTCGGGCTCAGAGCCATGCTGCAGGCTGCTCATGAGGATCTTCCCCTCAGAGAGCGCCATGAACTCGCGCTCCCGCTGACGCAGGGTGAACTTCCCATCGGTGGCCAGCGTCTTCCACGGCTTCATGCACAGACGGATGCCACAGATTTCCGGGCTGCGCTCGCCTCGTCGTTCAGCCTGACCGCTTTCGCTGGGGTCACTGCGCACGTGACTGACGCTCGCCGCAGCAAAGAAGGCCCGCCGGTCGTCAGAGTTGAAAGCCCGGCGTCGGCACCGAGTCGTTGACGACGTACGCGCCGTGGCAGTCGTTACAGGTCTGCCCCGTCTTCGAATAGTTCTCACCCAGGGGTGGGCCCAGGCCGCGCCACTTGATGGACACCGTGGTGGGCGTATCGTTGAAAAGCTCGAACCACTCCCAGCCCAGCGCACCTTTCGTGTTGTAGCCGGGCCCGCGCTTGACCATCGCGAAGGTGGTGAACGAAAGCTCCTTCACCAAGATGGTGCCGACCGGCCACTGCGTCGCGCCTTCAGGCGGCCGCTCGTTCAGGAAGATCCGCCGCGTGCCGGCGCTGTGCACTTCATCGATGGCGCCCCCGTCGAGCTCGAGCGACTCCCAGGAGGCGTACCCCTGAAAGTCCCGGTCAAGCGCGATGAAATTACTGGTGGAAGGCGCCGGCGCGCCGCACGCTGCGAAGACGACGAACAGCACGAGCCACGCGCGCATCGTTCAGGTCCCCGGCAGCGCGGGAACGCCGAGC
>JAYTAT010000313.1:0-28058 GCA_043737315.1 Archangium sp. | reverse complement strand
TGGTACTCCGCGGGAAACCGCGCGGGAGAGTAGGTCGTTGCCGGATGTTGTGCCCTCATCTCGTGAAAACGAGGTGGGGGCTTTTTTTTACCCTTTTTAATGGCCTGTGTGTCGCGTCGTTGCCAGCTACCCACCCGGCCGCGCGGCCCGCCGGCGGATTGACGTACTTCCGCGAGACGACTATCGTTTTTTTCCTGTCGCTCCTTAGTGCACTCGTCTCCTTGGCATGCGCCTCTACTGACTGATGAAGAAGCCAAGCCTCTTCGGTAAATACCTGCTTCTTGAACGCCTCAACGTTGGCGGCATGGCCGAGGTGTTCGTCGCGAAGGCCTTCGGCGTGGAGGGATTCGAACGAATTCTTGCCATCAAGAAGATCCTCCCCACGATGGCGGAAGATGAAGAGTTCATCACGATGTTCATCGACGAAGCGCGGATCAGCGTTCAGCTGAATCACGCCAACGTGGTGCACATTCACGAACTCGGCAAACACGACGACGCCTACTACATCGCCATGGAGTACGTGCCGGGCAAGGACCTGCGCTCGCTCCTAGAACGGTTCCGCCGGCGGAAGGAGATCATGCCGACGGCCATGGCCGTCTACTGCGCCACGAAGATCTGCGAAGGGCTCGACTACGCGCACCGCAAGAAGGATGCGCGCGGCCAAGAACTCTTCATCATTCACCGCGACGTCTCGCCTCAAAACATCCTCATCTCGTTCGAGGGTGAGGTGAAGATCATCGACTTTGGCATCGCCAAGGCGGCGAACCGGAGCCAGAAGACCCAGGCGGGCATTCTCAAAGGTAAGTTCGGCTACATGAGCCCCGAGCAGGTGCGCGGGCTGCCAATCGACCGCCGCTCCGACATTTTCGCGGTCGGGGTGATCATCTACGAGATGCTCACCGGCGAAAAACTGTTCGTCGGCGAGTCGGACTTCTCGACGCTGGAGAAGGTGCGCAACGCCGAAGTTCCGGCGCCGCGCCAGTTCAACCCCAACATCCCGGCAGGCCTCGAGAAGGTCGTGATGAAGGCCCTCGCTCGTGAAAGCGAGGAGCGCTACCAGTGGGCGTCCGATCTTCAGGAAGATCTGATGCGCTTCCTCCTCGCGGGGGACGCCATCTATTCGGGCAAACACCTCGGCGCCTTCATGAAGGACGCCTTCGCCGAAGACGTGCTGCGCGAGAACGAAAAAATGGAGCGCTTCGCCTCGGTGGAGAAGCCTGACTCCGTTGAAGCATCCAGCGTGAGTGCGCCTCCCCGTGCGCCGGCGCCCGCCGCTCTGCCCCGCAGAAACACCGCTCAACCCATCTCGGCCTTGTCGGGCAACTCAGGCGGCAACCGGCGCCAGACCGCGAACGTCGCCGTGGCAGCCGGGTCGGGCGCTGTGGCGATGGGTCTGCAGAGCTCGAAGATCGACATTCCGCCTCCCACCGAGGAGGAATTGGCCGAGATGGATGGAGCGAGAGATCGCACCGTGATGGTCTCGCTCGACGCGACCGATAACTCCACGGCCATCGGCACCTCGCCTTTTTCGTCGCAACAACCCGAGCCGACCGCGCCGGCGAGCCGTCAGCTTCGGCCGGCCGGGCCGACCTGGGGCAGCTCGACCACTTCGGACAACCTGAAGCCCGCCCCTGGCCCGCGCGCGAGCGTGAGGAACCTGAGGGATCTGCCCGCTGACGAGACCCTGGTGCCCCAGCCGCGCAGCTCGCTGCTCGACGAAAACACGGGCTCGCACGATCTGCGCCCCATCGAAGCCACGGGCTTCCGCCCGGCGCTCGAGGTCGACGCCGAGTCGAGCACCAGTGAGCAGAGAGCCTACGACTCCACCATTGCCCCCAAGAGCAACGCCAAGCCGAAGATCGTGATCGGCGACGCTCCGGTGGGCGGGGCGACCAGCATCGGCCCCTCACCCTTCGCCGCGAAGAACGAAACCCGGATGTACGAGCAGGACGGGTCGGGCGAAGAAGAGTCGAACGACGAGGGTCAGCAGGAAGAGCAAGACTACGACCAGAATCAGGATGAACAGCAGGACGAGGAGCAGCAGCAAGGAGAGGAACAGGCGGAAGAAGAGCCGGCCAGCAACGAAGCGGATCAGACCGCCGCGTCGCGCCAGCTGCCCTCCAGACAAAACAAGGCGACGCCCAGACGCCCGGCGAACGGCAAGGCGGCCCCTGCGCCTGCGGATGGCAAACGGAAGGGCCTGCTGTTCGCCATCGCAGCCACCGCCGTGCTCGCGCTGGTGGTGATCATCGCCGCGGCGCTGAAGTTTGCGGGCGGGCCGAAGAGCGCGCTCTTCGTCACGGCGACTCCCAAAGACGTGCCCTTCTCGGTCACCATCAACCCGGGTTCGATCAAGGTCGACAAGCCCACCAAGGCCATCGAGCTCGATCCGGGTGACTACACCGTCGAGTTCAAGCCGCTGGTGCCGGGCTACCTCTCGGCGAAGAAGCCCATCAAGCTCGCGGCCGGCAAGACCGCTCCGGTCAGCGTGATCTTTCAGAGGGCGGGGCTCTCTGACGTCGCCGGCAAAGATCCTGCGCCGCCCGAGCCGAAGACGATTCCGGACAGCAAACCGCCCTCCGACACGAAGACCCCCGAGCTTGCGCTTTGGGAACTGACCATCAACAGCGCTGAGCCAGGTGTGGAGGTCTTCCTCGACGGCAAGTCGCGCGGCGTCGCGCCCATGGTGGTGAAGGATCTCGCCCCCGACAAAAGCTACGAGTTCACAGCCAAGAAGAGTGGCTTCGAGAGCCAGTCGTTCTCCGTGTCAAACCCGGAGAAGCAGGCGAAGGTCGCGAAGGCGCTTTCGATGGTGAAGATGCCCGCAGTGGCCAAGCAGGATCCCCCCTTGAAGGCCGATCCCCCTCCAAAGGCTGATCCGCCCCCTAAGAAAGACCCGATGGTCGCCAAGGTCGACCCGCCCCCCAGGAAAGATCCGCCGCCCAAGGCTGATCCGCCTCCAAAGGCCGATCCGCCTCCCAAGAAGGATCCACCCAAGGCCAAAGGCGTGGGCAGGGCGGCGTTTGCCTCGAAGCCGACCGGCGCGGAGGTCTGGGTCGACGGCAAGAACACCGGCAAGAAGACCCCCGTGCCGCAGCCTCAGGCGCTCGAGTTCAGCCTGGGCAAACACAAGGTCGTCTTCAAGCTCGACGGCAAGAGTTCAGCGCCGCAGGAGTTTGAGCTGACCGAGGACAACAAGGACAAGCCCAGAGTCGTCAAGGGCGAGATGTGACTTTCCGCGTCATTCGCTGAGGCTTCAAGAAGTCTGCGGCCCGTGGCATAGGTTGCCTATGCAGACGACGCCCACAGCTTCAGCTCCCACGGCAGCCGGAAAGCCCGCCGAGCAGCCGTTCGCCTACCCGCTCACGCGAGCCTTCGTCGAGCCCGATTGGACGCGCATCCCGGGATACCAAGGCGTTTCCAAGCAAGACTGGGAGAGCGCGCTATGGCAGCGCCGCAACACCGTCAAGAACCTCAAGGAGCTCAAGGCTGCGCTCGGTGCGCTGTTGCCAGAGACCCTCGCCAACTCGATCGACCGCGATCAAAAAGAGCGCGCGACGATGTCCATCCTGATCACGCCGCACATGATCAACACGATGAACACGGCAGATCTCTGGAACGACCCGCTGCGGCACTACATGTTGCCCGCGTTCGACGACCGTCACACGGCGTGGCCCAACCACCCGATGGCCTCGCGCGACTCGCTGCACGAAGCGGAGATGTGGAAGGTCGAAGGCCTGACCCACCGCTACCCCACCAAGGTGCTCGCCGAGCTGCTCTCGACCTGCCCGCAGTACTGCGGTCACTGCACCCGCATGGATCTGGTGGGCAACGACGTGCCCCAAGTGGAGAAGCTCAAGTTCTCGATCGCCCAGCCCGAGCGCTGGAACAAGATGCTCGAGTACCTGCGCCAGACGCCCACCGTGCGTGACGTCGTGGTCTCGGGCGGCGACGTGGCCAACGTGCCCATCGGCCAGCTGGAGAGCTTCGTCTCGCAGTTGCTCGACATCCCGAACATTCGCGACATTCGCCTCGCTTCGAAGGGGCTGATGGGCATTCCTCAGCACTGGCTGCAGGACAACGTGATGTCAGCCCTCGATCGCATCGCCAAGAAGGCGTTCGAGCGCAACGTGGACATCGCCGTGCACACGCACGTCAACAACGCCAACCAGGTCACGCCGCTGCTGGGCAAAGCGGCCAAAAAGCTGCTGGAGATCGGCTTC
Organism: Archangium sp.; assembly: GCA_043737315.1. Lineage (GTDB taxonomy): Bacteria > Myxococcota > Myxococcia > Myxococcales > Myxococcaceae > Archangium_A. Next base: position 23,835 of record JAYTAT010000313.1, on the reverse strand, counting down.
CGTGACGTGCGCAACCAGGGTGTGCTGCTTCGCGGGGTGAACGCCACCTCACGCGACCTGCTCGAGCTCTCGTTCATGCTGCTCGATCACGCGCGGATCCTCCCGTACTACTTCTACATGTGCGACATGATCCCCAACTCAGAGCATTGGCGTGTCTCGGTGGGCACCGCGCAGAAGCTCCAGCATGACATCATGGGGTACATGCCGGGCTTCGCCACGCCGCGCATCGTGTGTGACGTGCCGTATGTGGGAAAACGCTGGGTGCACCAGGTCGCCAACTATGACCGCGAAAAGGGCGTCTCGTACTGGACCAAGAACTACCGCAACGGCATCGAGATGAACGACCCTGAGGCATTCAACAAGCAGTACGAGTACTACGATCCGGTCTTCGATCTCCCTGAGTCGGGCCAGCAGTACTGGCGCGAACAGGCCGCGAAGGGCCACCAGCCCTCGCACTCGGTGCACGCGTAAGGCGCTCGTGAGCTTCGAGCCTTTAGACGAGCGGCCCCGCTCGGGCCAACTCGAGCAGCAGCCTGCCGACCCGGCTGAGCGCCGGCGTGCTCTCTGGCCCGACGCCACCGACGCGGAGTGGAACGATTGGCGCTGGCAGATGCGCCACGCGGTGCACGACGCGAAGGGCCTGGCGAAGCTCGTTCCGCTGACCGATGACGAACGTGCCGGTCTCGACGAGACGGCGAAGCTCTTTCGGGTGGGCGTCTCACCCTATTACCTCTCGCTCATCGACCCGGCGCACCCGCTGTGTCCTGTGCGCATGCAGTCGATTCCGGTTCGTGCCGAGGCGCGCGTTCGCAAGGGCGAGCTCGCCGACCCGCTCGGCGAAGATCCACACCGCCCGGTCGAGGCCATCGTTCACAAGTACCCCGATCGCGTGCTCTTTCTGGCGACCGATACCTGCTCGGTTTACTGCCGCCACTGCACCCGCCGCCGCATCACCAAAGGCGGAGAAGCCCAGCTGACCCGCACTGCCCATGAGCAGGGCTTCGACTACATCCGCGCGCACTCCGAAGTGCGCGACGTCTTGATCAGCGGCGGAGATCCCTTGCTCCTCTCAGACGAACGGCTCGATCAGCTGCTGGCGCCCCTGCGGGCGATTTCGCACGTGGAGATGATTCGCATCGGCACGCGCATGCCGGTGACGCTGCCCATGCGGGTGACCGAGTCGCTGGCGAAGGTCTTGCGAAAATACGCGCCGCTCTTCGTCATCACGCACTTCAATCACCCCAAAGAAATCACCGCCGACGCACGCCGTGCGTGCGAGCTGCTCGTCGACCACGGCGTGCCGGTGGAAAACCAGTCTGTGCTGATGCGGCGGCTGAACTCCGATGCACGCATCATCAAGGAGTTGAACCACGCTTGCCTGCGCATGCGCGTGCGGCCCTATTACCTGCACCAGATGGACGTGGCCGAAGGCTGCGAACATTTGCGCACGCCGATCTCGGCAGGGTTGGAGATCATTCAGCAGCTGCGAGGGTGGACCTCGGGCCTCGCGGTGCCGCACCTCGCGGTCGATCTGCCCGGCGGCGGAGGCAAAGTGACCTTGCAGCCAGAGTACGTCATCGAACGCGGCGCAGCAGAGACGGTGTTCCGCAACTTCAAGGGCCAGCGCTACAGCTACCCCGAGCCCGAAGTGACTGACTGCGCGTGTCCGTACGACGCTGTCTGGACCCACCGAGCCCAGAGATGAGCAGCCGAGGGCGGCAGGTAGAGGCGTTCGCGTTCTGGGCGCTGCTGTTCATGTCGTTGGGGCTGTTGCTCTGGCGTTGGAGTGCCCAGACGCACGGCCTGTCGGCAGAACAGTCTGAGTCGCTGCTGCTGGCGCGTTCGATCGTCGATGGGCTGGGCATGAGGCTGACTGCGTGGTCGACGCCTCATGCAGGCCCGGAGAATCTGCCGTGGCTCGCCGTTCAAGCGCTGGTGCTGCAGGCGGGCGCGAGCCCGGAGGTATGGTTGCCCCGGCTCTCAGGGTTGCTGATGAGCCTTGCGCTGGTGGTGGTGGCTTTCCGCGCTTCGTGGGTCTGGCGGCGGCCGGTGCAAGTCGAAGACGTGCTCCCCGCGCTGGGCTTGAGCATGGCCACGGCCGCGGCAGAAATGGCAGGGCTTGGCAGTGGCGCGTCGGGCTGGGTGCTGGCGCTGGGGGTGGCGGCGGTGCTGACCGGGCGCGGTATGGCGACGGGCAGGACCACGGCGGCCGCCCTGGCCATTGGAACGCTGTGCCTCTTCAGACCCCCGGCGATGTGGTTCTTGCTGGCGACCGTGCCGACCTGGTGGATCGCGGCGCGCGTCGAGGGTCGGGCTGCGCTGCGCGAGACTCTCCGGTTCGTGGTCGCGGGCGCGTTCGTGGTGGGCCTGGTGTTCGGCTTTCGGTACGTGGTGCTCGGCTCGGTGCCGGTAGAGGGCTTGCTGCCTGCAGAAGCAGGTCGGGAGGCCACCGCGGCGTTTCTGGTGCGCCAGTCGCGGTGGTTCTGGGCCGCGATCGCTGGTGTCCTGGTGGCCGGGGTGTGGCGACGCTTTCAGCTGCGTGGCGGCGGCACGGTGCTCGCGTGGGTGCTGATGACCGTCGTGCTTGCGAACTGGACCGACTCGGCACGGGTATTGTTCCTGGGCTGCGTACCCCTGTTGGCGATGTTGATCGGTGAAGGGCTGTCAGCGGCCCGGGAGGGTGCGAACTCGCAGGCGGAACGGCCTCTTCGTTCGTTGGCCTGGGCTGCGTTTGGCGGGTTGACCGTCTTGTTGTCGTTGGCCGCGGCCGCTTCGTTCATGTTGGGACCGGCGATGGCGATCGCCTCGAGCCCGACCGCACGGCCGGAGGTGCGGGCGGAGCTGCAGCGCCGCGGGCTTCGTCAGCCGCTGGTTGCGTGGAGTGACGGCGTGGAGGCGGCCGCGCTCTTTCCCGATGCGAGGGTGGTGGTGATTGCGGGGCCAAACCTGGCGGTGGAGGATCTGCTGATGAGCGAAGGACCTCCGGATGTGCTCGACCCCAGGGTGGTGGTGGAGGGGTGGCCCCGGCTGGCGGCCGCGGTGAGTCCTGGGCCAGGCGGGTGGTGGCTGGCGGAGCAGTCGCTTGACACGGATTCCCGGTGTCCCGACGGGCGGTTGGCGCTGCTGTCGATTTCTCCGCAGCAGCTGCTCACGCTGCTCGAGGCCGACGTGGCGCAAGACCAGGCGCAGCGTGGGCTGTCACGCTGGCGGTGTGCGTTGGGGGCGCTCGAGCCCTCGCAGTTGCCAGATGCCCATGCCAGGCGGGTGGTGGCCGAAGCGGCGGGCGCGCGTTCGGTGGTGCTCGAGCAGCAGGGCCACCTCGAGCTGGCCGTGCGCGCGGCCTCGTTGGCCGCTTCGCTCGATGGTGAAGATGTGCAGCGGCGGGCGCGCGCGGAGCGACTGCGGAGCCGGTGGTTGTCGGCTCACTGAGGTGACTCAGGGGCCGGCGTCGGGGACCTTCCTGCAGAGCCCGGCGTCACCACACTCGAACCCCTGGCTGCACTGCTCGCCTGATGGTGCGGTGGCCTCGCAGGGTTGCGACTCGGGGTCGAACTGGGTCAGGCAGGTGCACCCGGCCCCCAGGAACGCGAGAAGCAGGAGCGGCCTCATGGGCCCACCACGGCGAGTGCTTCGCGCTGAAAGTCGATGACCCGCTGCGCGGCGCCACGAACGTCTTCTGCAGTCACCGCGGCGATCTCTTCGGGGTAGCGCAGGAACGCCTCGGCACCCAGGCCGTAGCAGGCGTCGAGCGCCATCACGCCTGCGCGCGCTCCGTTGCGCTGCAGCCCGATGCCTTGCGTGCCGATGAGGTGTTCTCTCGCGCGTGAAAGCTCGGCCTCGGTGACCAGGTCGACCTGTAGCTTCGCCAGCTCAGCGCGGATGCCGGCCAGCGCGGACTCGACCTTCTCGGGGCTGGTGCCCATGTAGACACTAAAGGAGCCAGGATCGATGCCCTCCATCAACATCGCCGACACGCTGTAGGCCATCGACCGCTTGTCCCTGAGTTCGAGGAACAAGCGGCCGCTCTGGCCCGACAGCAGGGTCTGCATCACCTCGAGCCCGCGGCGCCAGGGATCGGTCATGCGCGCACCGGGGAAACCGAGCACCAGGTGCGTCTGCGCTTTCTGCAGGGTGCGCCGCGATTCGCGCGGGCCCTTCCATTCGGGCTCGGGTGCGACCGAGGGGGCGGCAGCTGTGCCCCCCCGTGTACTGCCCAGGGCTGCCCGGGCACGCTCGAGCACCTGCTCCGTGTCGACGTCGCCCACCACCGCGAGCGTCATCTGCGACGGATCCATCCACTTCGCGTGGTAGCGGCGCAACGCATCAGGGGTGAGCTGCTCGACGGTGCTCTTCTCACCCAGGGTCGACTGCCGGTACGGGTGGGTGAGCCACAACGTCTTGGCGAAGAGCTCGAAGGCCAGTGATGAGGGCCGGTCATCGCGGCTGGCGATGTCTTGCAATTGCTGAGCACGTTCACGCTCGAACTCTTCGTCGCTGAAGGCGGGGTTCTGCAGCGAGTCGGCGAAGAGCTCGAACGCGCGGTCGAAGTGTTTGCTCAGGAACTCGCCCCGCAGCGACATCGAGTTGCGGCCCGCGATGGCCGAAAGCGAACCCGCCATGGAGTCGACCAAGTGACTGAACGCCTCGGCGCCCAGCGTCCTGGTGCCGCGGGTGATGGCACGAGAGAGCAAGGCCGTCAGACCGCTCTCTTCGGGGGTCTCGTAGCGCACGCCGCCGTGGAAGCTCGCGCGCAGGGCCATCAGCGGCACGGCGCGTTCTTCGCGCACGATGAGCGTGGCGCCGTTGTCGAGCTTGTGAACGGTGGTGCCCGGCTTCTCGCGCCGTAGTTTGCCGATCAGGCGCAGCGGCGTGGGCGCAGCGAGCGTGCGGGCGGGCAGGGTGGCGGGCCGGTTCGCGGCGAGGTGGGTGAGCACCTCACGCACGCGCTCTTCGCTGAGCTGAGTCTCGTGCGGCATCAGGCCGGTCACCACCGCGCGATCGAAGGTGAAGTACGTGTCGGCCACCTCGCGAAGCTGGTGCGCGGTCACCTGGCTGATGGCCTCGTAGTACGAGGCCTCTCGCTCGAGCCCCCCGGCCATCGACTCGTAGTAGCCGAGCTTGCGCGCGAGGCCCTGCACGGTCTCACGTTGGTAGACGGCCTCAGCCTCGATGAGCGCCTTGATGGTCTCCACTTCATCGGGTTCTGCTTCCACGCGCGTGAGCGAGGCCAGCACGCGCACGGTTTCTTCGAAGGCCTCAGCCAGCGTGGCCGGGGTGGTGGTCAGCGACGCGGCGAAGAGCCCGCGCTCGCGTGGAGTCCACGCCCAGGCGTTGACGTCACGGGCCAGCGAACGTTTGCGGCGCACCTCGAGCGAGAGCCGGGAGGCGTCGCCCTGGCCCAGCAGCATCGCCAGCACGTCGAGGGCGGCGGTGTCGCGGTGTTCCACCCCGGGGATCTGAAAGGCGAGGTGCAGGTGCGCGTCTTTCACGTCGTCGCGCTGCAGCACCACGCGGACGCCTTTGAAGTCGGGTTCAGCGGCGCGCAAGAATGCGGGGCGGGGTGCGCGGGCCCACTGACCACCGAAGAGCTCGTCGACCTGCGCGCGCAGAGTCGCCTCGTCGAAATCACCCACCGCAGAGAGCACCATGTTCGAGGGCTGGTAGTGCTTGCCGTAGAAGTCGAGCACGCGATCCCGCGTGTGGGCGCGGACGTCGGCCTCGAAGCCGATGACCGGTCGCCCATACGGGTGGGTCTTGAAGGCCTCGCCGAACAGCGCCTTGGAGGCTCGGCGGCCGGGCATGTCGAGGCTGCGTTTGATCTCTTCGCAGACGACCTCAATTTCCCGGGTCAGCTCGGCGGCCTCGAAGCTCGAGTTCCTCACGGCGTCGGCGAGCACGTCGAGCCCCTGGCGCGCGTGCCGGCTGGCCATCACCACGTGGTAGACGGTCTGATCGAAGCTGGTCCACGCGTTGATTTCCCCCCCGTGGGCCTCGATGGAGCGGGCGATTTCACCCAGCCCACGCCTTGCAGTACCCTTGAAGAGCATGTGCTCGTGCAGGTGTGCGAGGCCCACCTCTTCGGGTGACTCATCGGCGCTGCCGACCTTCACCCAGACCTGAAAGGCCACCACAGGCGCGTGGCGCTGTTGTTCGAGCACGACGGTCAGACCATTGGGCAACCTGTAGCGAGCTGTCATTGCTGCCCAAGCTCTCAACTTCGCGCATTGGGGGGAAGGGGTTAGGCTGTCAATCAGCAGGTCCCGAAACAAAAATGCCGCCCAACGACCTCGATTCTCTCGCCAGCCTACGAAGTGAGCTCGGCGAAGAAGATGAACCCCTTTTTCCTGCGCAGGCGGGAAAGCCGTCGCTCGCGCAGGTACCCGTTCCCGCCGCAGCGCCGCGGTCTGCACCGCTGACGCCGATGGCGGGCAAGCCTGCGGTGCCTCCGCCGCTGCCGCCCAAGCCCAGGACGGGCGGGTTTCCGCAGGTCGCAGCGCACCAGCCGCTGCATCAGCGCACCGCGGTCGTGCCCCCCAATGCGTCGCCTTCCATCGGCGCGCTGCAAGGGCTTCAGCCCGCGCCTGCTTTCGCAATTCCCAACATCCCCAGCGCGTTTCAGCGCCCGCCGCCCGGTGATCCATTTCAAGAGCCCGCCGAGCCGCGCATTCCGGTGGGCGTCGACTCCGAAGAGAAGCTGAAGGTTTTTCGCGGAATCATGAGGGGCAAGGACGAGGCGCTCGGTCGCGGCCGCGCCCTGTTTCAGGCGGTCGATCTCGAAGCGCAGCAGCTGCGGGCGATCACCACGCAGATGAAGGGCCAGCTCGAGCTGGCGATGGTGGAGGTGCAGCGCGCCGTCGACTACCCCCAGCAGATCCAGCTGCTCAAGGACATGCTGGAAAAGGACACGGTTCGCGCCGACGCCGCCGAAAAGAAGATGGAGGATCTGGTCGTTCGGTTCGCCGAGGCGGACAACGAGCGAAAAGATCTCACCAACGCGTTGGCTGAGGTCGAGCAGCAATTTCGTGAAGCGAGCAACCAGCTCACCGACGAGCGCAAGACGCGGCAGCAGCTGGCCGAAGAGCTGACCGGGCTTAAAGAGGCGCTCGACAACGCGCAGGATCGGGTCACCGAGCTCGCCGGGCGGCTGTCGACGGCCCGGGAGCAGTACGACGCGCTCGAGCAGCGGGCTTCGAAGTTCGCCGAAGAGGCGCAGCAGCACTCGATGGAGGTCGATCGCCTCAAGGGAGAGTTCGACGGCTCCACGCTCGAGCTACAGGCCGAGAAGCAGCGCGCCGAGACGGCCGAAGAAAAGCTCAAGAACATCGAGAGCGAGCAGGACTGGGCCAAGTCGTCACTCGATCAAGCACAGTCGCGCGTCACCGAGCTCGAGCAGACCGTCGGTGAGCTGCGCGGTGAAAAGGAAGCCATCGAAGGCGAGCTGGCCAATCGCCAGTCGGCCGCCAGCGAGCTCGAGAGCCAGCTGGGTTCGATGCAGGCCGAAAAAGCGGCGCTCGAGGCGGAGCTGACCGACCGCCAGCAAGCACTTGATGAACAACAAGGCCGGCTCGAGGCGGTCGAGGCTGAGCTCGAGCGTGAGCAACGCGACTACCAGGCGCGAATCGGCTCGCTCGAGGCGCAGCTGCGCGAGACGGGCGGGCTGGCGCGCACCCAACTGGTTCAGCTTCAGGGTGAGCTGCAGCAGCTGCGCGCCGCGCTTGAAGAAGCGCGCACTGCCGCGTTGACCGGCGAGCGCGAGCTGGAAGATCAGGGCAACGAACTTCAGCAGCTCCACCTCTCGACGCAGCGGCAGCAAGCCGAGTTGGGCCGCCTCCAGTCGGAGCTCGAGCTGGCCGAGGGCCATGCTTCCGTCGCGCGAGGTGAAGTGGCTGAGCTGCAGGGCACGCTGGAAGCTGTCTCTTCCCAGAGTTCGAGCGCCAACGACGAGATCGATCAGCTGGGGGCCTCGCTTGCCGCGTTGCAGAAGACGGCTGCCGGTTCCGACGCGCAGGGTGCGCAGCTGCAGGCGATGGTGAATCAGGCCAACCTGCGCGCCACGGCGGCAGAGACGAAGCTCAAGCAGCTCGAGTCGTCTTCGCGGCAGCAGGCGGGCGGTGCGAAAGAAGCCGACGAGCTGCGGCACGCGGCAGAGATGCGGGCCACCCAGGCCGAGGCCAGGCTCAAGGAGACGGCAGAGCGCGCGAAGGCGGCAGAGACGAAGGCCGCACAGCAAGAGGCGCGGGCAGCGCAGGCCGAAGCGCGCGCCAAAGAAGCGCAGTCGAAGGCGGGCGCGGGCAACGACTCGAAGTCACGCGCGGCCGACGCGAAGATAGCCGAGCTGGAGCAGCGGGTTCGCGCGATGTCGGGCATCGAAGAAGAGTTCCGCGCGATGCAGGGCGAGGAGATTCAGCTCAAGCTGCGCATCCAGGAACTCGAGGATCGCGAAGATGCTCCGACGGCCACCAACCTGGTCGCGCAGCCGGCGAACGGCGACTCGAGCGCCGAGCTGGACAAGCTCAAGGCCGAGAACGCCAACTTGAAGAAGAAATTGATGTCGGCCGAGACGGCCATCGAAGCGGCGGCCTCGCTCAAGTCGAAGGTCGCGAAGCTAGAGGCGCAGCTCAAGGGTGCTGCGCCACGGAAGTAGTCTCGTGGCACCACGCGCGCCAGTCGACGAGTTCACGGGTCTGGAGGCCGCACGTTTCGGCGTGTACGTACATTTTCCGTACTGCCTCTCGAAGTGCCCGTACTGCGACTTCGCCTCTACGGCGGCAAAACAGATACCCGATGAGCGCTACACGCGGGCGATCCTCACCGAGCTGACAGCGCGGGTGGAGCAGCAGCAGCTGAAGGGCCGCGAGGTCACCTCGATCTTCATCGGCGGAGGCACGCCTTCACTCTGGGCGCCACGTTCGGTCGCCGCCGTGCTGAAGGCGATCGACACGCAGCTGCACGTGGCCGCTGGTTGCGAGATCACCCTCGAGGCAAACCCCGGCGCTGCCGATGCAGAACGATTCTCGGGGTACCGGGCCGCCGGCGTGAACCGTCTCTCGATGGGCGTGCAGAGCTTCGAGGCCAGCACGCTGAGCACGCTGGGCCGAGCGCACGACGGCGCCACCGCTCAACGCGCGTTCTCCGCTGCGCGAACGGCAGGCTTCGACAACGTCTCGATGGACTTCATCTACGGCGTGCACGGCCAGACCGAGGCGCAGGTCGAGTCAGACGCGCGCAAAGCGGTCTCGTTGGGCTCGGAACACCTCTCGGCTTACGCGCTGACGCTCGACAAGGCGTCGCTCGCCGAAGAAGTGCCGCTGGCCAAACAGCTCGCGCGAGGCGAGGTGCACCTGCCGCCGGATGACACGGTGGTGGCCATGCAGCGCGTGGTGCGCGACGTCTTCGGGGGCGCAGGGCTGAACCGCTACGAAATCTCGAACTACGCGAAGCCCGGCTTTCACTCGCGGCACAACGCGCTCTATTGGACGGGCGGCGAGTACCTCGCGGTGGGCACGGGCGCGACCGGCTACGTGAAGGCGCAAGAGCCGGTGCGGTACTCGAACCAGCGCAGCGCCGAGAAGTACCTGGTGGAGGTGGAAGCAGGCCAGCTGCCCGAAGCGAGCCGCGAGGTACTCACGCCGCTCGAACTCTTCGAAGAGCGCATGGCCATGGGTTTGCGGCTGGTGAACGGAGTCGATCTCGAAGCAGTGTGCCGGGCGTTCGGTCAGAGCAGCGAAGCAAGGGCCGTCACGGTGCGGCATCTTCTTCACGCAGGGCTGGTCGAACGCAGAGAAGGCCGCCTCGCCCTGACGGACAAAGGCTTCGACCTGCACTCGGCCATCAGCGCCAGATTGATGTAGGAACAGGACGATTCATGAGCGGCTATTTTCAATGGTTCATCTTGACGGCGATCACCGGCAGCCCGCTCGGCTCGGCTGTCGCGCTCATCGTGTTCTGGCTGGTGGTCGACAGGTTCACGCTGGGCTTCCTGCCTGACCCGGTGCGGTGGGTCATGCGTTGGCGCCGCGCGGCCCGGCTGGAGAACGTGCTGCTGGGAAACCCGCATGACGGGCGTGCGCGCCTCGAGCTCGCGCAGCTCTACGTGGAGCGTGGCAGAGGCAAACAAGCCGTCGACGTGTTGCGGCCCAACTTCGAGACTGGCGCAGACGACATTCAGCACGTGTTCACCATGGGCGAAGCGTGCCTGCTCGCGGGCTATGTCGGTCAAGGCGAGAAGCTGCTCGAGCACGCCGAAGAGCTGAACCCCGAGTTTCGCGTCGGCGAAATTCACCTGGTGCGGGGGCGGCAGCGTCTGGCGCGAGGTGATTTTGCCGGAGCGAAGAGCGCGTTCGAATCGTTACTCAAGGTCCGCCGCGGCACCATCACCGGCCGGGTGATGCTGGCGATGGCCATGAAGGGTCTGGGCGACGACGCTTCTGCTGCGCTGATGCGCGACGACGCGTGGCGGGAGTACGTGAGTGCTCCGGGCTTTCAGCGGCGTAAGGAGCGGTACTGGGCCTGGCGTGCGCGGCCTTCACGGCCTGCGTCGTACCTGCTGCTCTTCGTGTTGTGTTTCTCGTTCTTCGCCACCGTCATCGCTCCGAAGATCTCGACCTGGAGCACGATGAACCGGCATGGCGGCACCTATTCAGACCCTTCATTGGCGGACCCCGGCGACGAAGAGTGAGCCTCGACGATGCGCGAGGAACAGTTCGAAGGATCTTTGCGTCAGTCGAAGAGCGACGTGCGCACCGCGTTCAAAATGGTCACGCAGCGAGTGTGGCGTGCCTGGCCAGAGTGGTGCCGAGCAGTACGCCCGTGACGCGCAGGTTCAGGCGGTGGCCGCATCAGGTACCGCCAGTCTCTCGACGAGCAACGCCCCGACGCGCCGCGCACCGATGACGACTACCCCCGCTGAGGTCCTTTTCAGGCAGCATGCGCGCGCATGAAGTCGACCGTGCTGCAGTACCCAAGCAGGCTGCGAGTGGTCTTCGGGCGGCACCCGGGTTCGAAGCGCGTGGCCGGGACGATGATGTCGAAGACCCTCAGCGAAGTGCTCGCGGAAGAGCTGGTGCGCGGTGGCACGCTCGAGCCTGCGCTGGCCCAGCCTGTGCGCCCCTCAGGTGTACCGGTGAAATGGGTCGACGAGGCCCGGGCCCGGTGTACGGAGTCGCACGCGCTGGAGATCTGCGGCCAGCGGTCGACCATCAATGACGTGCTCGAGCATCGGGCGTCAAGACCCTGAAGGAGCGCTGGTGCAGTCCGAGCTGGACCACTTCATGGAGTTGCTGGGCGCCTGGGGTTATCCCGGGCTGGGGCTGGCTGCGCTCATCGAGTACCTGTTCCCTCCGTTCCCCGGCGACACGGTGGTGGTGATCGGCGGCGCCTGGGCCGCACGCGAGACGCGCTCGTATCTGCTGGTGCACCTGGTGCTCACGCTGGGCAGCGTGCTGGGCATGGCGAGCACCTGGCGGCTCGGCGTCGCGCTGGCGGGCCGAATCAGACATGCGCCTCCGGGCTCGCGGGTCTTCGGTCTCGATGTGGGGCGCATTCACACGGCGCAGCGGCTGATGCGCAAATCGGGCTCGTGGCTGCTCGTCTCGAATCGGTTTCTGCCGAGCTTTCGTTCGGTGCTCTTCGTGGCCGCGGGCGCCGCCGAGGTGCCGCTGTGGAAGACGCTGTTGTTGGGCACCATCTCAGCCGCGGCGTTCAACGGCATCTTGCTTGCGGTGGGTGCTGCGGTCGGAGCCAACGCCGAGAAGATCGCGCAGTTCTTTCGCCAGTTCCGCACTGCCTCGATGGCCGGGGTCGCGTTGGTGGTGGTGCTCCTGTTGGGCCGTTTTCTCTGGCGACGTCGTCGGGCTAAGACGCAACCATGATGCGCCGCGCCGCCTGGCTGTGTTTCCTTCTTCCGGTGCTCGCGAGCTGCCGGTGCCGCACGCCGGGCCCGGTGGAGCCCATCGAGCTGGGGCTCCGCGTGCAGCCCTCTGAGCTCGACTTCGGCCGGGTGCTCGAAGGGGGGACGAAGGTGCTCAACGTGACGTTGACCAGCGCGACGCGCGCGGCGATCTCGGTGGAGCTCGAAACCGAAGCGCCATTCGAGGTCGTGGCCTCAGCCAGCGTACCGGGGGGCGGCGATCTCGAGGTGCCCGTCACGTTTCGCGCAGGCAACGGCGCAGTCGAGGGCGTGCTGCGGCTGACGGTGGGTGACCGGTCGTCGGTGATGAAGCTGCGCGGCGTGGGCGTACGTCCACCCGATTGCAGGCCTTCAGCGGCCTGCGTGGTGTCCGTCTATTCGCTCGAGGAGGATCGCTGCATCGAGTCGGTGGCTGCAGATGACGCGCCGTGTGACACCGACAGCGTGTGCCTCGAGCAAGGCCGCTGCCGCGCAGGTCAGTGCCTGGGCATCGCGCGGCGTTGCGACGACAACGACCTCTGCACCGACGACGCCTGCGCGATGGACATCGGCTGCATTCACACGCCGCACGCCTGTCCCTTACCCGCGGGTGCTTGCCGGGTGGCCACCTGCGACGCGCGGCTGGGCTGCGGCGATGGGCCCGCTCCCGAACTCACGACTTGCGGGCCGCAAGATTGTGTCGAGGTGAGCTTCTGTTTCGAAGGGGCGTGCCGGAAGCAGCCGACGCCCGAAGGGCTGCCGTGTTCGCCCGCCATCGCCTGTCTTCCGCAGGCGGAGTGCCGCAACAAGGTCTGCACGCGCATCACCGAAGCAGACTGGGCGCCCGCATGGTCGGCCCGCATCTCGGGTGAGCCGGTGGGTGGTCTGGTTTCTTCCGGCTCGACGCTGTTCTTCTCGGTCTGTGTCGACGGCGGTTTGGTCGACGCCGGAGTGGATGCGGGCGTCGTCGATGCGGGTGTGCCTGATGCAGGTGCAGCTCAGTGGCAGCTCACGTGCAGCCTCAGCTCGTACACGGGCACGGGCTTCGAACGGTTCGAGCGTGATGGCGGCATGCAGCCGCAGGACTACGCCGACGGTGCGCTGCGTTCGGTGGTGGCGGTGAACAGCGGCGGGGTGCTCGTGCAGCGCGATGGTGGGCTCGAGTTCAGGTCGCCGGTGACGGGTGCCTTGCGGCACGAGCTGGCCATGGCGCCCGCGCGTTCGCTGCTGGTGCTCGATCGCGATCGCGTCTTCGTCTGGGCTGACGGTGGTGTGCAGGCCTGGGCCGACGGCGGGTTGACCTTGCTCGCTGCGGTCGCCGAACCCACGGCGATGGCGCGAGGCAGCGCACTGTTCGCGTGGAACCCTGATGCGGGTGTGCTCACTCGACTGGCGTTGCTCGCGGATGGCGGCGTCGAGCGGGAAGAACTCTCTGTGCCCAACACGGCCAGCAACGCGCTGGCAGCCGTGCAGAACGCCGCGGTCTTCGGCTCGGTGGGCCAGGTGCAGTTCTTCAACGACGCAGGCGTGGTGCCCTTCGACTGGACTGGCGCAAGCGTCTCGCAGTTCCTCGACGAGCAGACGTTGAGCTCGAGCCTCGCGACCGATGTGTTCTACCTGCGCTGTGACGGCGGCTGCGGTGGTCCGGAACAGGAGACCGTCGTGCGCGTCTTCGATCCCACGACCGGGGCGCGGCTGTGGGAGGTGCCGGTGGTGCAGCAAAACTTGCCCGGTCGGATGATGGCGACCACGCTGATCGAAGGGAGGCAGGGTGGCTTCATCACGCTGCTCCGCGCTGAGACCGACGCGGGCCCTCGCGCGTACGCGGCGCTGTTCGCAGACGGTGAGCGCAAGGCGGTATGCCGGCTTCCCGAACTCTCTGGTTCGATCGAGCAGGCGCATTTTTCGACCACGGCGTTGGTGGTGACGGTGAGGCGCCCCGACGGCGGCGTGGTGCTCGAGAGTTATGAGCTCGGTGCCTTGCCGGTATCGCGTTCGAGTTGGGCGACGCCGCAGGGCGTGGCTGGAACGCGGAGCGATCGCCCGTGAGGTTGCTGGTGTTGTGCTGGCTGCTCAGTGCGTGTGCCCACGCCTCGCTCACGGTGGAGGCCGCGCGGGCCCGGGTAACGCAGGGTGCCTTGTTGCTCGACGTGCGAAGCCCCGGTGAGTTTGCGGAAGGGCACCTGGCGGGTTCGGTGAACGTGCCGGTCAATGAGATCGAGTCGACGCTGCAGTCGCTGCCGGCGGATCGCAGCCGGGAGATCATCGTCTATGGCGTGGGCAGCTCGAAGGCGCGCACGCTGTTGCTCAGGGCAGGCTACGCAAGGGTCTTCCACCTCGTCAGCTGGAACTGATGCTTTCTGAAATTCAAAGCCGGCCGATCAACCACGGCCTGCGCAGCAACGCGGCGAGTTCCTTGACGGTGACCATCAGCCGCTGGCCCGCGGTGAGTGAACGAAGCGATGGCACGGGCCACACCGAAAATCGCATCCTGCGAAAGTGCGCCATCGCGCGTGCGAGATGGAAGTCGCACGTCACCAGCAGAATCTCTTTGTGGCCCTGCAACAGCTCGGCACAGCGCGCCGCATTTTCGAAGGTAGAGCGGCTGTTCGATTCGAGCACCAGCTGCGTCTGCTTCGCGCCGAACCCGATCGCCAGCCGAGCCATGGTCTCGGCTTCAGGCGAGCGCCCGGACAACACCAGCCGCTGCGCACGGCCTTCCCGGAGCAAAGCGACTGCGACCTGCACCCGATCCACGAGGGCGGGGCTGGGCGTTCCATCGGGGTGCACCTTCGCGCCCAGCACGACCGCCGTCAGAGGGCCCGGGGGAAACCGCGCGCGCCGCTGGCCCACCAGATGAACGCGGGCGACCACGCCGAGTGCGAACACGCCTGCGAGCCCCACCAGCCACATCACTGCGCCTTCAAGCGCACGGCGCCGTCGAAGAATCGAAGAAAGAAGCCACCACTGACCGCGCGTGGGAGCTCGAGATAGCGCCGCGTGGAGAGGACCGGATCTAAGGGAAGCACCGAGGGATCCGACGCGATGCCGCCCTGCGTGACCCACGCGTGGGGATACGCGCGGCCCTCTTCGATGACCAGACCCACCGACACCATCGAACCCGGCTTGCGCGCTGATTCGTTTCGCGCCAGCAGCAGACAACGCACGCGGCCCACGGTGTCGGGCGTGCCAGTTCCCACCGGCGGTCGGGTGAGCCAGCGGGCGCCCACCAGCGGCGGATCGAGCACGAGCTCACCTTCGGGCACTTTCACGCCGCGCACGAAGGGGCTCTCGAGAGGCGGGCTGACGGGCCTGGGTGCGGCAGCCCAATGAGCTGCGCCCACGGTGATGGCTGCGAGCCGGTGCTCCTCGTAGGTCGCGACGAAGGGTTCTCCGGCGACGGTTCCGGTGACCTCGTTGCTCTCCGAGTGGTCGACGCAGAGGGTCTCCAGCGTGCGAGTACGTTCCTCGAGCACTTGGCGGCAGCCGGGTTTCGGGCGATGCACCAGCGCGAGTACCTCGGGCTGCGGGCCTTCGCCGAGCTTGAGCCCCACGTGGTGCTCGCGCGGACCTTCTTCGAGGAAGTGGGTGGCGTCGTAGAGATAGCGCTCACCCTTCACCGAGATCCGCAGCTCGGCCACCGGGAGCCCGCCGATCTCGAGCACGAAGCTCGCCTCGAGGGGGGCGGCTGCCAGCAGGCTGAGCACCAGCGCAATCAAGAGCGCAATTCTGCCACAGGGTGAACGTGACGGTGGTGCTCGGCGCGAATAGGGTCCACCGCACTCATGGCGAACCGTTGGTACCTTCTGTTGTTCGGCCTCGCGGGTGGACTCCTCACGGCGCTTTTTACCGGGCTCGTGATGTTCGCCATCACCGGTCAGCCGGGCACCTGGGTCGGCTGGTTCGCGTTGTGTGTCAGCTCGATCGGCTGCTTCACCCTGGGCGGCTGGCTGACCTTCTTTCAGCTCGGCACCCGCCGCTCGCAGCGCCGTCGCGAGGTGATCGAGCGGTTCGCCGAAGGCGATCTCACCGTGTTGCCGGTGACCGAGGGGACTGACGAGACCGATCTCCAGCGCCTGGCGCTCTCTTTGCGTCGGGCTCTCTGGCAGGTGCAGCGCGTGACCAGCTCGCTTCACGTCACGGCGCGAGGCGTGGAAGAGCAGGCCCGCAACGTGCTCGACGCAGCCCGGCGTCAGGGCGCCGCGGTGGAGCGCAGCGAGAAGGCCGTCGCCGGAATGGGTGAGAGCCTCGAGGGCAGTGGCAAGCGCGTCACCCAGCTCGAATCTTTCGCGCGCGAGACGACTGCTTCGCTCACCGAGATGACCGAGAGCATCGAGCAGGTCGCGCGTGCGCTGACGCTGCTCAACACCGCTTCCGAGAAGACCTCGTCGCGCGTCGACGCGATGAGCCAGCGCTCGGTGCTGGTGGTGGAGGCGAGCAGCACGGTGGGTCGCCTCACGGTGCAGACGCGTGAGGCCGTGTCGGCCGCCGAAGACGCCATCGACGCCGTGCGCCGCCGCAGTGACGAGACCGGTGACCTCGCGCGTGAAGTGACCGCGACTGCGACTCAGGGAGCCCAGCTGGTGGGCGACGCCCTCAAGGGCATCAAGCGCATCGACGAGACGGTGAGCCGGGCGGCCAACCTGGTCGACGAGCTCGGCGTCTCGAGCCAGGAGATCGGCCGCGTGGTCGAGGTGATCCAGGAGATCGCTGATCAAACGAACCTGCTCGCGCTCAACGCCGCCATCATCGCCAGCCAGGCGGGTGAGAGCGGCAAGGCGTTCGCGGTGGTCGCCGCCGAAGTGCGCAACCTCGCCGAGAAGACCAGCCGTTCCACGCGCGAGATTGGGCAGAAGGTGAAGGCCGTTCGTGAGGGCGTCGAGCGCACGGTGGAGCTGGTGAGCCGCGGCCGCACCGAAGCTGCCGCGGGCGTGACCCTGGGCGAGAAGGCGGCTGATGCGCTGCGCGCGATTCAGTACACCTCGCAGCGCGCGCTGGCCGCCGTGGAGTCGACACAGGCCGAAGCCGCGCGCCTGGAGACCCAGGGCGTCTCACTGGTGGCCGTGAGCCAGCAGGTGACCGAGCGGGTCGACGAGGTGATGCGGCTCGCGTCGGATCAAGCCTCGCAAGGCCGCGAGCTGGTCAAACACATGCAAGACATGTCGCGCACGGCGCGCGAGGCCTCGACGAAAGCCGATGGTCAGGTCACCACCGGCCGCGAGCTGTCTGACTCGGTGCTGCGCCTCACCGCGGCGATCGACGAAATCCGCGCATCGCAGACGGTGCTCAAGCAAGGTGATGCGGCGATCAGCGAAGAGGTCGCAGAGGTTCGCGAAGATGCGCAGCGGGTGGTGCGCATCGGCGACACGCTCAGCCGCATGGTCGAGCAGCTCAGTCACGAGGCCGACACGCTCGAGGCCGAGGTCTTTCGTTTCAAGCTGCCGCAGGCGCGCGCAGGTGGAACGCTCCAGGTCGGCCTGCACCGTGCGCTCAACATCGACGACACGCGCGGGCTCGACCCGCTCTTCACCATCGACCTGCAGATCACCGAGATGTCGGCGGCGATGTACTCGACGCTGGTTCGGTACGAAGACGGCATTCTCATCGCGGATCTCGCCGAGAGCTGGGAGGCCGATCGCACCGCGCGCCGGTACCGCTTCTCGATGCGCAAGGGCGTGACCTTCCCCGACGGCGTCGCGCTCACCGCGGCGCACGTGAAGACCCACTTCGAGCGCTTGCTCGACCCGAAGGTCGGAGCACCTGACGCGGTGCTCTTCAAGGACATCACGGGCGCAACGGCGTTCTTCTCGGGTGAGGCCAAGAGCGTCTCGGGCATCGAAGTGCTCGACGAACACACCATCGAGTTTCGGCTCGACGAGCCGCGCGCGTTCTTCCTGCGCCTGCTGGCCCTCCCTTCCACCGGCATCACGCGGCGCGACGGCGGGCGCATGCTGGGCACGGGGCCGTTTCGCCTCGTCTCGACCTCGGCCGACAAGGTCACCCTCGAGCGCAACCCGACCTTCTACATGCCGGGCCTGCCGTTGCTCGCGCGGCTCGAGTTCCAGCTCTACCAGTCGCGCCGTGCAGCGCTCGAGGCTTTCACCAAGGGCCAGGTGCAGGTCGTCTCGTACCTTCACGCTGAGAACCTGAAAGACGCGGGGCTGAACCCGGCCGAGGCGTTGACGGTCAACACACCGTCGGTCTGGTTCCTCGCGTTCCATGCGCAGACCGCTCCGTTCGATGACGTTCGCGTGCGGCGGGCGATCCGCGCGGGCCTCGATGTGCGCGCGCTGGTCGACGGGTTTCATCCCGGGGCGCGGGTGGCGAAGTCGCTCACGCCGCCTGCGCTGCTCGAGAGTGAACGCGTGCACGAGCCCCGCACCGACATCGCGCTGGCGCGCCGGCTGCTCACCGAAGCGGGCCACTCACGGGTCAGGCTCATCATTCACTACGCACCTGATCGCGACACGCGAGAGGAAGACCGCGCCTTGTTCAAACCCCTGACAGATGCGGGCCTGATCGATCTCGAGCACGTCGAGCTGAAGGACTTCTGGGCGCGTGTGCGTGAGGGGCGACTGGCGGTCTACCGCGGCAACTGGATCGCTGACGTCGCCGACCCGGACAATTTTCTCTACGTGCTGCTCAACTCGAAGGCGCAGAGCTACTACGGCGTCGGGTACAAGAACGCCGAGTTCGACAGGCTCACCGATGAGGCGCGCGTGTCGATCGACCCCGGCCTGCGTGAGGCGCTCTACCGGAAGGCGGAGAGTCTGGTGCGCGAGGACTGCGTGCTGGTGCCGCTGTACCACGAGCGGTTTCACGCAGCTGCCACGCAGGAACTCCAGGGTCTGCGCCTGCATCAGACGCCGCCGCAGGTTCGTTTCGAAGAGATCTGGCTGGCCTCATGATGCTCGAACCTGCGCGGACAGAAGCGATGCGACCCGATGGCGATGAGACGTCGTACTGGGCGGCCGTGAAGGTGGTCCAGCAGCGGCCGGCGGCGAAGGTGTGGCCTGAGCTGCAGTCATTGGTGATTTCTCCAGAGCCTGAACTTCGTGCGCTGGTGCCCGACGTGTTGCGGCGGCTGGGTGGCAAGTCACAGCCGTTTCTTCAAGAGACGGTGCGGTTGCTGCGGAAGATGCTCAAGGTGGAGTCGAGCCCGCTGGTGCTCAGCGCCATCGCGAGCGCGTTCGTCGATCTCGGGCACAAGGATGTCGTCGAGTTGTTGTTGCCGCTCACGCACCACGAGTCAGCGGAGGTTCGGCTGGCCGCGGTGCATGGCTTGCTGCAGGCGGCCAAGCAGGTCACGCCGCGGTTCATCGAGCTCACCGCGGATCCGGATGACGAGGTGCGGAGCTGGACGTTGTTCGTGCTGGGCACCCTGGCTGAGCTGGGGCTGCGGTTGGATTCGATGCGCGAGGCGTTTGCCGGGCGATTGGAGGACCCGCACGAAGAGGCTCGCGCTGAGGCGGTGCTGGGGCTGGCGCGGTTTCATGATGCGCGTGCAGTCGAACCCACGAAAGCGGGGCTCGAGCGGGGGGCGACGCAGGAGCACTACGCGCAGGCAGCCCAGATTCTGAAAGCGGCCGGGCTGATGTCTGTGAGGGCGGGGGGAGAGTGAAGTGACTCTCGTTATTTCAGTTCCCAGGCCTCGACGGTGTTGCCCTGGAAACGCGGCACCAACACGCGGTTGCGCTTGGTGTCGAAGCCGAAGTCGGCTGGCGCCTCGAGGTCGGTAAACGCTTCTTTGAACTCGCCGCCCAGCTTGCCGCGGTAGATGGCCTTCGCGCCCCAGCTCGAGATCAGCAGCTCATCACCCACCATCACGATGCCGTCGAGCCCGCCGTTGGGCAGCCTGGTGAACTCGCCCACCTTCTTGCCCTTCAGGTCGTACGTCTGCAGCTCGGGCGCGGAAAAAGTGACCACGTGCACCGCGTCTTTCGTCACCAGCAAGCCGTTGGGGCCGTGCAGACCCTTGCTCTTGAGGAACGCCTTGGCCGTCGGCTTCTTGCCGGGTGTGATCACCCAGATCGCGTCGGTGCCGGTGGCTTCGAACTTCGTGTTCAGGCCCGAGTCAGACACGTAGATCTTCCCATCGGGGCCCGCAGCGACGTCGTTGGCGAACGAGGCACCCTTGAGCGCGACTTCTCCCTTCGGGGCGCCGGTCTTGCGATCGAACAGGCGCACGGTGTCGATGTCGGCCACGTACAGCACGCCGTCTTTGATGGCTGACCCCTTCGGTGCATTGAGGGTGACCTTGTTCTGGCCGCCTTCGATGAACTTCGCCTTGAGCACCGAGCCATCGGGGTTGAGCTCAGCGATGTACCCGTTGTTGTCCTTGGCCAACGGCGCGCCGTTGATGTTGCTGACCAGGTAGGTGTCGGTCTCTGCGTCGTAGAGCACCGACTCGGGCGTGGCGATGCCTTCCTTGAAGGTGACCGCGGCAGCGGGCTTCGCGGGGGCCACGGGCTTGGCGGCGACGCCGGCGTCTTTGCCCTGCGCGAAGACGGTGGCAGCAACGAGACACGAGGAAAGCACGAGACGCTTCAAGGGGAACTCCGGTCGAAGGTGAACAGTGAGGCCGCGAGATAGCCGGGCCCTGAACCGCTCACAACGAAATCAGCGGCGGGCTTCGCTCGAGACCGGGGTCAGCACATCGCCACGACGCGGTTCAGCGCGATCCACCACGTTGCCGTTTCGCACGAAGTTGACGAGCTGCAGCGGCAGGCCATGTGCGGTCTGCCAGTCGGCGGTGTCCATCAACTGAAAGTGCAGATGCGGCTCGGTCGACATGCCGCTGTTGCCCACGCGCGCCATTCGTTGACCCTGCGTGACCCGGTCGCCCGGCTTGACCAGCAGCGATCCGTTCTTCAGGTGGCCCAGCAGGGTGAACTCTTCGGTGCCGTGATCGATGACGATGAGGTTGCCGTAGAGGTTGCCGCCCACCGCGTGGTTGGGCTGGTTGTCAGCCACGCCGTCATCGGCGACCACCACCACGCCATCGGCGGGCGCGACCACGGGCTGGCTCCAGGCGAAGTAGTCCTCGTTTCGGGCGCCACGGCCCGCGGCACTGCTGCCGTTCTTTCTCTGCAGCAGGTCGAGCGCGAAGCGCATGTCGGAGACCGAGGCGTGGCGATTCTCTTCCCACGTGCGGCCGCCCCAGAGCACGTGCCAGGTGTCGTCCAACGGCAGACGCAGCTCCACCAGCGCGCGATACGAGCCGTACGCCGTGGCCGCTTCTTTGGTGGGGAACTTCATCGAAGCGCCGAGCAGCCGGCCCTGGCCATCCATCGTCAGCTCGACCTCGAGCCCACGCGCCCAGTTCGTGACGGCAGCGACGCGCTGGTACACGGCAAGGCCATTCCGCTCGCAGAGCCCTTCACTGACCAGCTTCGATTCTTCACCGTAACTTCGCAGCCCCGCCGCAAACTTCTGCAGCGCCGCGAGCGACTTGAACTGTTGACCTGACGCTTTGCCGCCGCGCGCCCACGTCTTGTTCAGCTCACCCGTGCGCAACGCCTCGACGTACGCGCGCCCCTGGCCGAGCGAAGGCGCGCTCTGAGAGAGCATCAGGCTGAGCAGGATCCCCAGTGTCATTGGAAGGCCCGCGGAACATAGCGGATCGCGCCGGAGCCGGAATGTAGGCCTTTGGCGCTGATTCTCTGGGTCGCCGTTCTCCGCCTGGCTCCTACTCGAAGGGAATGATGGAGACCTTGTCCCCGGGCTTCACCTTGAGCAGATCCTTCGCGGCCTTCGGGAAGAAGACCACCTGGTCTTCGTACCGAACCTGCGTGCGTACCGCGCGGAAACGATTGGGGCCGGTGGCGCGGGTGATGCCGACGAGCACCTCTTGCGCTTCGAGATCCCACGGTTCTTTACCGACGGAGGCCGTGCGGAAGTGGCGGGTCAACGACACCTCGCCCAGGTTGGCCTCGTAGTGCGGGCCACCATCGAAGGGATCGATGTGATTCGAGTACCGGAACCCGATGCGCTCGAGCATGCGCTGCACGCCGCGGGTGTTGGGGCCCACTTCACCGATCAACTTCTGCGCCTTCACGGGGAAGAGCGACGCGTAGATGTCGGAAGAGGGGAAGAGTTCCTTGATGAACTCCTTGTTCTTGCGCGAGAGCTTGTCGGCCTCGGGGTAATCGAGCCCGGTGAACTTCTTGCCGATCGACTCCCAGAGGAGCGAACGACCGTCTTCCATCAGCGGCGGTAGCAGCTCAGCCAGCACGCGCTCGCGAAAGAGGGGCCGGTACATGCCCATGAAGAGGAAGCGCACGTAGCTCAGCTGCTTGCCGGGCTTCTCGACGCCGCTGCGGTACGGCGGGTCGACGACCAGGCCGCCGATCTCGGTAGGGCCGTCGTAGTTGTACCCAATCGACAACACCTTGTGCCTGAAGTGCTTGTCGATGCTGGCGGAGTAGTTCTCGGCTTCGGTCACCTGAAAATAGATGTGCGGCGCGTCTTTGGTGCCGTGCTGCGCGATGATCATCGAGGTGCCGATGATCTGTTCGTTGCGCAGGTCTTCGAGCACGAAGAGGTACTCGCGCTCGAGAGGATCTTCGATCTTCCCCGAGAAGCTCTGCGTCGACTTGGTGATCAACGCGGCGAGCACCTTCTCATTGTTCGGAAGGTTGACGCTGTTGAGCGTCGCCGCCAGACGCTTGAGCCCTGCGAGGTCCCCCCTTGCGACATCCCTGAGCAGCAGCATTCCTGAGCCCTTACCTGAGGCACCCACATGAGGCTACCTGTGGCTGCAGCTCGCCACTGCAAGTCACTGGATTGATGAGAGAAATTGCCATCTCCGAGTTACGCTCCAGCCCCATGTCCAACGCAGCAGACTGGCTCGGCTCACAACTCCCCGCGATGGAAGCCGCCCTGGGCGCGCTGGTGGAGCACAACTCTTTCACAGGAAATCGCGAAGGCGGGCAGCGCGTGGTGCGGCTGCTGGAAGACGTCTTCGCCATGCCGGGCCTCGAGGGTGAGCGCGTCGGCAGCGAACGATTCGCAGATCACCTGATATTCCGCTCGACGGGCAAGCCGGGCGTCGAGCCGATCGCGCTCATCGGTCACCTCGACACGGTCTTTCCGCCAGGCACCTTCGAGGGCTATCGCGTCGACGGCAATCTGCGCCGCGGCCCAGGCGTGCTCGACATGAAGGGTGGCCTGGTGGTGATTGCCTGGGCGCTCAAGGCCATCGCCAGCACCGTCGGGTTGAACGCGATCGCGCCGCTGCGGCTGGTGATCGTCTCCGATGAAGAGGTCGGTTCACCTGAAGGCGCGCCGTTGCTCAGGCTCACCATCGCCGGCAGTCAGCTCGCGCTGGTCTTCGAATCAGGCCGCGCGAACGACGCGATCGTGACGCAGCGCAAGGGCACTGGCTCGGCCAAAGCAGTGGCCACCGGCAAGCCGGCGCACGCAGGCAACGCCTATTGGGAAGGTGCCAACGCCATCTGGGCGCTCTCGCGTTTCGTCGATCGGGTGCAGTCGCTCTCGAGCAAAGAGACGGGCGTCACCGTGAACGTGGGCGTGATCAACGGAGGCACCTCGAAGAACACCGTGCCTGCCGAAGCGCGCGCCGAGCTCGATCTGCGTTTTCCCACCAAGGCGCAGGCAGACGAGCTGTGGGTCAAGCTCCACCAGGCCGCCGAGTCGCTCGCCGTCGAAGGCGTAAACGTGAAGGTCGAGCCGGGCGCTGGCCGCATGCCGATGGAAAAGTTGCCCGGCACCGACGCGCTGGTGACCCGGTACGCCACCTGCGCGAGGTCGCACGGCTTGGCGGCCGACGAAGCGCCGCGCCAGGGCGGAGGCAGTGACGGAAATACGGCCGCCGCGATGGGCATTCCCACCATCGACGCGCTGGGCCCGCGTGGAAAAGGCTTCCACACCCCCGACGAATACATCGAGGTGGACACCTTGATCAGCCGCGCCCAGGCCCTGGCTGA
>JAYTAT010000312.1:0-4603 GCA_043737315.1 Archangium sp. | reverse complement strand
TGCGTCTGCACCGCGTCGAGCACGGAGCGGCGGCGCACGCGCAGCTTCTCCATCTCGGTGGGTGGCGTGCCCGAGTCCATGAACAGGGTGCGGAAGGTGATGCGCGGATCGTTCTGCGCGAGCAGCGGCTGGTTCGGGCCGCGGTAGCTCACCACGCCTGCCACGTTCGAGATCAGCGCGTGCACACCCAGCTGCAGACTGGGCACCCGGGTGCCCTGGCCGATCATTCCCACGAGGGTCTGATCGACTGACGGACCCAGCGCGTAGCCGGCTCGGCTGCCGTCGTTGCCGACGAAGGTGCCGGTGTCGAGCTTGGCGCCGGTGAGGAACGCGCCGATGCCGCGCTGGTGCTGCTCACCGGGGCCCGAGACGGCGACCTGCATGTCGACGCCGCTGGTGAAGAGCAGCTTCGACTTCCACGGGGCGAGCGACTGGTGAATGGGGCCCAACGTGAAGTTGTTCTCGTCACCGGTGGGGAACCACTGCGGCGTGTAGACCCCGTTGGGGTGGTAGATGCCGATGAAGCGTTTCTGCGGCATCGACTGCGCGAAGGCGGCGCGAGGGGCCAGCGTCTCGAGGAAGGGCAGCCCCACCACGATGCCGCCTGCGCCCCTGAGGATCTGGCGTCGGGACAACTTCATGGCGTCATCTCCGGGTTCGCGTTGCGCCGGAACGACTCCGACTGAACGATGGCCAGCATCAGCTCTTTGAAGTTGCCGCCTGACTTCATGAAACGGTCGCCCACCTGCGTGGTGGTGCAGGTATCGGCCTGGGTGAGCGAGCGGCCCAGCGCGAAGCGGTAGAATTCCTTGGCGACGCAGTCGTGCACGTTGCGGCTGGTGGCGAGCCTGGCGCTCAGCTCAGCGACGCCGGTGACGTCACCGATGACCTGGGTATCGCGGGAGATCTTCACGCCGCCGGTCGCGTCGATGGTCTGGCCGTTCTCGGTGTCGCGCCACAACCCCATGCCGTCGTAGTTCTCGAAGGTGAAGCCGACCGGGTCGATGAAGCGGTGGCAGCCGATGCAGCCGTCGCTCTGGCTGTGGGCGGCGAAACGTTCGCGCGTGGTGTTGCTGACCGAAGGCGCGGGCGGGGTGATGTTCGCACCCGCGGGGGGCGGCGGAGGCACCTCACACATGAGCTGATCGAGCACGAAGATGCCGCGGCGAACCGGCGAGCTGCCATCGGGCATCGCCTTGAACGCGAGGAAGCCAGGCTGAGTGAGCAAGCCCTTGCGCTGCGTGCCGGGCATCTCGTTGCGCAGGAAGGTCGCGGACGGCGCCGAGGGCCCGTACATCGACATGGCGTCGTTCGTGTACATCACGTTCGAAGTGAGCAACGCGCTCAAGGTGCCCTCGCGGGCGAGCACGTCTTTGACGAACAGCTCGAGCGAGGTGCGCCAGGCCGTGGCCAGCGCGTGCGAGAACTGCGGATAGACCGCGGGGTTCTTCTCGGTGTTCTCGACGCCATCGAGGTAGAGCCACTGCGAGAAGAACCGCATCATGCCGTCAGCAGAGCGGCCATCGGCCAGCATGCGCTTCGCCTCGCGCTCCAGCCCCTCGGGGGTATCGAGCGAGCCATTGGCCGCCGCCTCGAGCAGCTGCTCGTCGGGCATGGTGCCCCACAGGAAATACGAGAGCCGGGAGGCGAGCTCGAAGCCGACCAAAGTGACCACCGGCATGGGCACGGGGCCCAGCGCCTGCTCGTCGCGGTAGAGGAACTGAGGCGACTGGAGCATCGACTGCAGCGTCACCTCGATGGCTCCATCGAACCCCTCCATGGCGTTGATGGTGGTGAACAGCGTGTTCAAGTTGGCGCGCTCTTCGGCGTTGAGCGGCCGCCTGAAGGCTTTCAAGCCGGTGGTGGCGATGAAGAGCTCGCCGCAGGCCTGATCGTTGGTGCCGCAGGGGACGACGGTCGAGCGCCGGTTCACCAGGGTGTCTTTGGCGAGGAACTCGGCCGCATCGAGGTAGGCGCTCACGTGGGCGCCGCTGACCTGATTGAGCACGGCGTCATTGTCGAGGCCGTGGGCCAGCGGCTCGCGGGGAAAGTCGCGGGAGGGTCTGTTGGTCGCCCCCAGCAGGTCGCGCACGGTGAGATTGTACTCGGCGCGGGTGAGCAGGCGCAGCGGGGTGCCCAGGGTGACGGAAGGCACGCAGTCGGCCTTCGGGTCTTCGGTCGAAGGGTCGACGATCGGAGGCTGCCCACCGGGTTTGCAGCCGGCCAGCAGGCCCAACAAAAAGAGGAAGACCGTCGTTCGCACGCGGGGACACACTGCCAGCCGGGGTCCCCCGGGTCAAAGGCTTGGGGATGAGTCAGTGAAAGGAGCCTTGCGCGTCACGGTGGCATGGTTCAAAAGGCCTTCACGAAGACGGGGCGTAGCGCAGCCTGGTAGCGCGTCTGCCTTGGGCGCAGAAGGTCGTCGGTTCGAATCCGGCCGCCCCGACTTTGAGTATTTCGTAGGTGCCCGTAGCTCAGCTGGACAGAGCACCGGCCTTCTAAGCCGGGGGTCGTGGGTTCGAGTCCCGCCGGGCGCGCTCGCTTAAGTTCGATTGACGTACCGCGGCGCATTGGGTACTCCGCCGGCGCCTTTGTCTTTTTTGCAACGTGTTGATGGCGGTTTTAGCTCAACTGGTTAGAGCGCAGGACTGTGACTCCTGAGGTTACCGGTTCGATCCCGGTAAGCCGCCCATCGATTAAGCACGAGCGCTCATAGCTCAGCTGGATAGAGCATTGGCCTTCGAAGCCAAGGGTCGGGGGTTCGAATCCCTCTGAGCGCGCTGTGATTCCGTACTTCGAGTTTCCGGCGTTGAACCTGCCCTTCGGGCAACGCGTCGACATCTTCGGGGTGCTCTCTGCCGCAGGCGTGATGGTCGGTGCGTGGCTGGCGGCGCGCCAGGCGCGGCAGTACGGGCCGGGCAACGACCAACCGCTGCGCGAGATGGTGCCGTGGGCGGTGATCTTCGGCCTCTACGGCGGTCACTTCATGCACATCTTCGCGTACCACCCGGAGCTGCTGACGATGGCAGACCCCTTTCTGGTGCTGCGTTTCTGGGAGGGGTTGTCCTCGATGGGCGGCGTGCTGGGCGCGCTGGTGGGCATCTTCATCCTCTTTCGGCGCATCAAGACGCCCATCGGGCCGTACCTCGACGCGCTGGCCCTGGGCACGGCGCCGGGGTGGATGGTGGCTCGCATCGGCTGCTTCTTCGTGCACGACCACCCCGGGGTACACAGCGACTTCTTCCTGGCGGTGAACTTCCCCATGAGGACCTACGGGGGGCCTCGTCACGATCTCGGCTTGTACGACGCGCTGGTGCTGGGGGTGTTGTCGCTGGTGCTCTACGCACTCAAGACCCGCCGCCCGGCGCAGGGGCGCCTGATGGGCGTGCTGGCGGTCGGGTACACGGTGCCCCGGTTCTTTCTCGATTTCCTGCGGGCGTCAGACCTGAGCTTCGTCGACCGTCGCTACGCAGGCCTGACGCCGGCGCAGTACGTGGTGTTCGGGTTGTTTGCCGCGGGAGTCTGGCTGCTGACGAGGCCTGCCCCAGAGATGCCGAAAGAAGTGGGTTGACAGCATCGCCTGAAAAACTTTATAGGCGGCGCCGCAACAGCCGGAAGCGTAGCTCAATTGGTAGAGCAATGGACTCTTAATCCATAGGTTGAGGGTTCGATTCCCCCCGCTTTCACAGTACGACGGCCGGTGACCTGAGCGGGACACGGGCCGTTTCTGTTTTGGGCAGATGGCGTAACTGGTAGCCGCGCCAGACTTAGGATCTGGTTCCGAAAGGAGTGGGGGTTCGAGTCCCCCTCTGCCCATGCTTCACCGGTTCGCGTCGTCTTCGAGGGCGTGTTTCGCTTCCGTGACCAGCGGGTGCGCACGTGCGGTGCCGAGGCGCGCGCGGTGCCTACTGGCAGTTCAAGGTCGTCTGCGAAACGCCGGGGACACCGCCGGCGCCACCCGCGCTCACCAGCACCCGCACCTCCGTAAGCAACACCGCGCTGCGCTCACACCACACCCCGACGCTCGGGCCACCGGGCCCCACTGCACCCGTGCCGCCCATGCCACCCGGCCCGCCGGAACCGCCTCTTCCGCCCGCGCCGCCGGTGAAATAGGAGTTCAAACTTGTCGGCGGTGCGCTCGGAGGGTTGAGGGCGAAGATCGCGAAGATCGAAGGCAAGTCGCAATCGGCCGTCCACCTCGGTCCGCCCGCGGCACCCGCACCACCCGGCCCGCCAGGCCCGCCGGTTCCCGAAGGCCCACCTGCGCCGCCTTGCCCTGCGACCACGCCGACCGCTTCGAGGCGTGGCGCGGCGCCGACGATGACGAGCCCAATGCTCGCACCGCCTTGCTGACCACCTTCTCCTGGGCTGCCACCGCAGCCAGGTGCGCCACCACCACCGCCACTTGAGCCCAGTGCCGCCGAATGAAGCTCAAGGCCGCCATCGGCGAGGGCGATTTGGTAGGCGGCGGAACCACCGAAGGAACCCGGGGCTCCGGGCGCGCCTTGCAAACCCGCGCCGCCGGCCGCGCCGAACGACGCAATCCAGACGCCGCCGTCAAGTGAGCCCGCACTCACCGGGCCGCTCTGACCGGCTGCGCCTG
>JAYTAT010000311.1:0-1777 GCA_043737315.1 Archangium sp. | reverse complement strand
CGCCTCCTGCTCTTGGTCCTGCTGACTCCGCTGGCTTGCGTGACCCAGAAGACCTTCGACGCCCTGCAGACTGAGCGCGACGGGCTGGAGGCCACCCTGGGCGAGAAGAACAAGGCACTGGCCGAGTTCGAGGCGAAGCAGAAGCGCCTGGCGGCTGACAAGCAGGCGCTCGAGGCCCAGCTCACCGACGAGCAGGAGAAGGCGAAAGATCTAGGCGCCCGCATCGACAAGCTGCACGCCGACATGGCCGCGGTCACCAAGGACAAGAGTCGCCTGCAGTCGTCGGTGGAAGACATGACCCGCGCGCTGGCCGAGCTGGAGAAGCGCCGCTCCGAGGCCGAGGGCCGCATCGCTGAGTTCAAGAACCTGATCGCCCGATTCCGCAGCCTCATCGACGCCGGCAAGTTGAAGGTGAAGATCGTCGAGGGCCGCATGGTGGTGGTGCTGGCCACCGACATCCTCTTCGCGTCGGGCTCGGCCAGCCTCTCCAAGGAAGGCAAGGCGGCGATCGCCGAGGTCGGCCAGGTGCTCGCGTCGATCCCCAAACGTGGTTTTCAGGTCGAAGGCCACACCGACAACGTGCCCATCGCGTCGGCTCAGTACCCGAGCAACTGGGAGCTGGCCGCCTCACGCGCCATCACGGTGCTCAAGTCGATGGTCGAGGCGGGCTTGCCCAGCGAGCGCATCTCGGCCGCGTCGTTCGCAGAGACCCGCCCGGTGGCCTCGAATGACTCGAAAGAGACCAAAGCGCAGAACCGGCGCATCGAGATCATCATCGTGCCCGACCTCTCGCAGCTGCCCGGCTTCGAAGAGCTCAAGGCCCTCGACGCCAAGCAGTAAGCCAGCGGCTTTAGTTGCGGTGCTGCGGGTGACCCAACCGCTCGAGGATCGCAAAGAGATCCTTGAGCGAGATCTCGTGCTTGCTGCCGCAGAACTGGCACGTCACCGCCGTGCTCCCCAGCGTATCGACGATGGTCTGCACCTCGGTCGCGCCCAGGCTCTCAAGTGTGCTCATCGCCCGCTCGTGGCTGCAGGTGCAGGCGAACCGCACCGGCGTCTCGATCATCGAGGGCACTCCGGGGAAGAGGGCGGCCAGCAGTGACATCGCGTCGAGCTCGTCAGCCTTCTCCACTGCATCGTGGAGCCGGCTTTCCAAATCGCCCCCGATGCGCTTGAGCGCGTCGAGGTCGGCGTCAGGCAGCGCCTGCACCAGCACACCCGCCACCTTGCCCAGGCCCTCATCGCCCTCGCGCTGCACGGTGAGCGCGACGCGGGTGGCCACCTGATCGGAGGTCTTGAAGTAGTGATTCAGATCATCCGCCAGGCGCATCGAGACGAGCTCGACCGACGAGCGGTAGTACTCGCCGCCCATGTCGCGCAGCACCGAGATGAAGCCCGAGTTCCCCAGCGCGGCGCGCCACTGAAAGACGCCCTCCGACAACTCGACGTCGACGTCGGGGTTCTTCACGTACCCGCGAATGTCGCCGGCTGCGGCGGCATCGACGAAGAACCCGCGCATGGGCCCATCACACTCGAGCTGCAGGTTGATTCGTGTTTCACCCTTTTGCAGTGAAGCCATCAACGCGCCGCCCAGCAGGCCCTGGGCAAAAAGCGACGCTGAGGCGGCCTTGAGGTGATGGCGCTGCCTGCCGTCGCGCGCGGTCTGGGTGAGCACTGCCACCGACACCTTCAGGTTGCTGTCCTGCAGCAGGGTTCGAACGATCGTGTCAGCCATCGAAGAGGCTCCATCGGGTCAAAAGAAAGGGGGCGACCACTC
>JAYTAT010000310.1:0-4617 GCA_043737315.1 Archangium sp. | reverse complement strand
CCGTCGGGGCGGCCGTAGCCGTACAGGTTGTCGAGCACCACCAGCGGCGCCTTCGAGGTCTTCGCGGCGTGGAGCACGCCATCGTTCATCTTCTCGAGCAACTCGCCCCACTGGTGGTAGGGCGGCACCGCGCAGTGAATGAGCGCCGTCGCTCCGCGCGCGGCCTCTTGAGCGAAGCGCGGGTCGGCCAGGTCACCGCCGCGCACCTCGAGGCGGCCGTCGACCTTCACGCCGCCCGTGCGCCGCACCTGCCGCACCTGATGGCCCGCGGCCAACAGCCGGGAAGTCACCAGGCTGCCAATCTGACCTGCACCAAACACCACGAAGAGTGAGTCGCTCATGTGTGCCAGAGTGTTGATTGCACCACCGCAACTCAATACGCACTTTCACAAGGTCAGGTTGCACTGATGCAAGTCCCCTGGGATGACATGCAGCTGTTCCTCTCGCTTGCGCGAACCCGGAGGCTGTCGGCCACGGGGGAAGCGCTGGGCTTCGACACCTCGACCGCGTCACGCCGGCTCGCGCGGTTGGAAGCAGAGCTCGACGTGCCCCTGTTCGACCGCACCAGAGAAGGCCTGGTGCCCACCGCCACGGCGCTGCGGCTGATGGCCTCTGCCGAAGAGATGGAGCGCGCCTCACACGGCTTTTACCGCGAGCTCGATGGCATGGAGCGCGAGGTGGAGGGGGCGGTGAAGCTGTCGGTGCCGCCGGGCATCGCCGAGAGCTTCGTCTCACCCATGCTCAGTGGGCTGCTCGCCCGCCACCCCAGGCTGCGCTTCGAAGTCGACGCGAGCGTCAGGCAGGCCGACCTGACGCGCCGCGAAGCCGACCTCGCGATTCGCACCATCCGGCCTTCCGGCGGGCCGCTGGTGAGGCAGTTGCTCACGCGGGCGCAGTGGGTGCCGATGGCCACGGCACAGATGGTGGCCGCGCTGGGGTCGCTCCAGAGTTGGGCTGACGTGCCGTGGATCGCCTGGGGCTACGGCCTCGAGCACCTGCCCGTCGCGCGTTGGCTCACCGAGCGGGTGCGCCAACCACCGGTGCTCAAGACCAACAGCTTCGTGATGCAGGTCAGCGCAGTGCAGCAGGGCCTGGGCGTCGCGCTGGTGCCAGCGCCCTATGCGCAGGTGCATCGGCTCGAGTTGGTGCGGCTCTCACGCAAGCTCGCCGCCGACGCGAAGTCCTTGCCGATCGACGACCTCTGGTTGGTGACGCATGAAGCGTTGCGGCGGGTACCGCGCGTGGCCGCCGCGTGGGACTTCATCGCCGGTACTTTTGCGTCGGGGTGAGGCCTCAGCTTCCCCCAAGTTTCCGCCACAACTCCACGCGCCGCACGAAGCCGCGCTGTTCGAACCACTGCAGCGTCGCATCGAGTGACTGCCCCGTCACCGCCGCGCGAGCGACCTCGAGCTGCTGACGCGAGACGATGTTCTCCGCAGGCAAGCGGTGGAGGGTGTGCGCGATCACTTCAGTCGCTGCCGCGGCTTGCCCCGACCACTTGAGCGCCAACGCATAGAGCCCCACCACCTCGCCGGGATCGAGTTCCTCCGTCCACCCGACGTTGCGCTCCTCGAGCACCTCGATGGCCGCCATCAAATCGTTCTTGGCCTTGGTGATTTCCAGCACGTCACCGCCGCCCTTCACGCGCAGCAGCCGCAGCCGGCCGGTGAGCGCGCGACCCCAGGTCATCAACATGTCCCACGCGTTTTGCTCGGCGACCTTGCGAGCGACGGCGAGCTGCGCTTCGGCTTCAGGCAAGCGCCCACGCGCCAGCTCGACGCCCGCGAGCACCAACGGCGCTTCGGCCTTGCCCGCGTGGTTGCCCACCTGCAGCGAGAGCCGGGCGTAGGTGGTCTCGGCGGCGAAGGCGGCGTCGAACTCGCCCAGCTCAGCGAGCACCAGCGACAGGTTGTGCAAGGTGATGGCTTCCCGCCTCAGCCAGCCGGTGCTGCGCGCCAACTCGAGCGAACGTTCGAAGGCCTTGCGGGCCTCTCTCAACTCACCCATGCCGTAGTGCACGATGGCCCGCGCGTTCCAACCCAGGCACGCGTCACGCAACTTGCCCGCGCGATCTGAGAGCGCGATGTGTTCTTTGGTCAACGCCATGGCCCGGGTGAACTCACCCGCGCTGCAGGTGGCAACCTCTTCTGCGCGTACGAACGCGATGGCGTCTTCATCAGCGGCGAGCTGATCCGCGCTCACCTGCTTTCGCACCTTCGCACAGGCCTGCAGCGCCTCTTGCGAGCGGCCGAGGATCTCGCAGAGGAACCAGCTCCAACCTTTCGCCCAGCGGATCCACAGGTGTGGCACGGCCGCGCCCTTCAACTTCGCGAGCCGCTTCTCCAATTCGGTGAAAGCCCTCTGCGTCTCTTCTTTCTTCACCAGGTATGAGATCGACTCGGCGCGCACCACCTCGAGCGCGGCCACCGCCTCATCGATGCTCAACGACTCCCACCGATCGAGCACGCCGCGCACCTGCCCGCCCAGCACACGGCCCGCTGCAGATGCGGGCAGCGGCTGCGCTGCAGAAGGCGACTGCCGCCCCGCGCCCACCACCACCGCGATGGCCTCATCGGGCTGGCCCAGAAACAGCTTCACCTCTGCGATGCGCCGCAGCAGCACCAGCTTGCGCACGCCCAACGCAAAACGCGCGGCCAGCTCGAGCCACGCCACGGCCTCGGTGCGGCCGGGCTTGGCCGTCGCCAGCGCCTCGTACCAGTGAGACGAGGTGGGCCCATCGAGCGCCGGAGTGGCGAGCGGCACCAGCACATCGGCGCTGCGTGCAAAGCCCGCGAGGTCGAGCTGCTCGAGCGCTTGTGCGGCCCATGCACCCACCGCCAGCCGCGCACCGAGCAACTGCGCGGGGTGAAGCACCGAGCTCAACGCATGCGACATGCGGGGATCGAAGAAGCGGCACAGCTCGAATGGTCCCTCGCGCACCACGCGCACCAGCCCGTGCACCAGCGCCGGTTGGAGTTGCAAGGGCAGGGCAGGATCGATCGAGGACAACGCCGCGATGGGCGCCGCGCCCCCGAGGCCAGCGAGGGTCGCGCACGCACGCATCACCTCGTCACCCAGCACCCGAACGCGCGCGAGCCGAAGGCCATCGAGCGTACGTGGCAGCTCAGAGACCACCGCGTGCTCATGGGCGCGCACCAGGCTCCACAATCCCAACGCAAGCCTGGGATTCCCCTGCGCATGGCTCGCGAGCGCGGTGGCCAATTCAGGGGCCGCACCAGCCAATGTGAGCAATTGGTGCAGCGCCTCGGCAGCAGGCCGGGCGACGTCAATGCGAGCCCACGCAGGTGAGCTCACCCACGCGTCTCGGCGCGCTCGAAAGGCCGGGGTGAACCGCTCGACATCCGCGTCATGCGAGACGACCAGCACCATCGGCACCGGCTCTTCGCGCTGCGAAATCAGCTCGAGAAACGCGGCACCGTCATCGTCTGCGAGGTGAGCGTCGTCGATGGCGAGCACCAGCCCCTTGCGCGCGCGTTCCGTCAGCCAGCGGGCCAGCTCGAGAAATGCACCTTCACGCCGCGAGTCTTCATCGAGCCTCGCGGTGCGGAAATCGGCACGGCGGATTCCCAGGAGTGACGCGAGCAGCTCGGCGGCCACGGTGGCGCGTTCGGGCTCGAGGCTGGCCAGTACAGGGTCTGCCTGGAGCATGCGCCAGGTGGCGTCGTCGTCAGCTTCCTCTCCGATGAGCGCGCGCAGGGTCTGGCTCACCATGCGGCCCCGGCCCACTTCGACGCGCAGCAGCGGCATGCCGTCGAGCGACTTCAGCGCGTGCGAGCGGCCCATGCCTTCAGGCGCAGAGAGCAGAACGCGCTGCAGGGCCCGATTCGCGCGGGCGCTGTCGATGGCTTCCTGAAGCAACCCCGTGGACATCCGGCGAAGAACCTAGCAGCTGCCTCAGGGCCCGAAGGCCGACAGGAAGTCCTCCGCGCTCAGAGTGGCTGCGTCGTGGGACGCGCCGTCCCACTCGAAACGTTCGAAGTACGCCTCGACGGTCTGCTCGTCTTCGGGCAGCCCTCTGGTGACCTCGAGGGGAATCTTCGCGAGGGTGAGCCGTGGGGGATTACGCGCTGGCACGGAGCGCCTCCACGATCGCCTCGAGGGTCTCCGCGCCGCCCCTGATGGCGTTCTCCACCAGGTCCTTCCGCTTCTCGGAGGCGACCACGAAGGTGCACGAATCGAAACCCTGCGCGCAGCAGCGCACCTCACGCGCCGCGAGCAGGCGGTGGGCGAGGTGTTCACAGATCGCCTCGATCAGACCTTCCATCAAGTGGCAGCGCGGGACATCGCTGTGACCCACCGCTTCACCGACGGCGCTGCGCTCGAGGGTCATGCCGAACACGCCCTGACGGGAGGTCGTGAAGTCGAAACGTAAGGTGCCCAGGCCGCGGGCGAGGGTCCATTGGCTGACCAGTTCCATCGCGGCGCGCATGGGCAGCTCACGCAGGGTGCTGTTCTTCTTCTCGAGCAGTTCTGCCTCGAGGTCGACCACCGCGTGGCGGCCCCACTGCCAACCCCACTCACGCGTGAAGCCAGGCCATGCCTTCGGTGCGACCTTGAGCCACGTCTGGTGCAGCGCGGTCAGGAAGCTGCTGTCGA
>JAYTAT010000309.1:0-11270 GCA_043737315.1 Archangium sp. | reverse complement strand
CGAGCAGGTTGAGCTCGGCGAACACGCCTTCTTCGGTGCTGCCGTCTATCTCCGCGATGATCACCGCGCCCGCTTCGATTGGAAACGGAACACCCTTCCCTTTGACGGCCTCCAGTGCGACGTCGTCGATGAGCTCCAGGCATCGTGGCAGCAGCCCACCCAGCAGCACCGCGTTCACCGCACGCGCAGCCGCGAGCACGTCGGTGAACGGAATGAGCGCGGTCATCACCACCTTCGGCAGGGGGATGAGCTTGACGGTGATCTCCGTGGCGATGCCCAGCGTTCCTTCGGAGCCCACGAACAGCCCGACCAGGTCGTAACCCGTCACGCCTTTGATGGTCTGCTTGCCCAGCTTGAGCAGCTCGCCGGTGGGCATCACCCACTCGAGGCCCAGCACGTAGTCGCCCGTCACGCCGTACTTGAGCGCCGACGGGCCGCCCGCATTCTCAGCGATGTTCCCGCCCATCGTGCAGTACGCCGCCGAGTTGGGGTCGGGTGGGTAGAAGAGACCGACTGCTTCGACGGCGCGCTGAAAGTCACCCAGGATCACGCCGGGCTGAACGGTGGCCGTGAGGTCGTCGGGGCGAATGGCGATGATGCGGTTCATTCGCTCGAGTGAGAGCGAGATGCCGCCGTGAATGGGCAACGACCCGCCGCTCTTGCCACTGCGCGCCGCGACGGGCGTCAGCGGAACCTTGTGGGTGTTGCAGGCGCGCACGACGCGTTGCACTTCTTGAGCGTTCTTCGGAAAGACGACCAGCTCGGGGCGAAAGTCGCCTTGGTCCGACTCGTCGTGGCCGTACGTGGCGCGCGTGACGTCGTCGTCGGCCAGCTCGAGGCCCTGCAGCTCGGCGCGGAGAGCCTCGAGGTTCACGAGTTCTTCTTGCTCCCCGAGGCGCTGCGGTCGATGCGGTGCCACAACTCGGCGCGCAGGGCCTTCTCTTTGAGCACGCCTTCGTAGGCCTCTGAGTAGGTCACCGCACCGTGCTGCTCTTCACCCCGCAGCCGGAAGCAGGTCTGCTCGGCACGAATGAGACAGGCGGCACCCTGGGTGCCCAGCTCGTCTTGCAGCGCGAGCGCGACCTGCCGGGCGAGTTCTTCCTGCAACACCAGGCGATGGGCGAAGACATCGATCAACGCAGCGAGGCGCCCGAAGCCGACCACTTCTTTCCCAGGCACGTAGGCCAGGTGCGCGGTGCCCGAGTACGGCATCAAGTGGTGCGGGCACATCGATCGAAAGTGCAGATCGGTCACCACCACCAGCTCGCGCTCGGACTTCTGAGAGACGGGAAACCGATCGGCAAGCACCTCACGCGCAGTCTGACCGTAGCCCGCGAGAAACTCTTCGGCCCATGCCTCGGTCACCCGGGCAGGCGTCGAGCGCAGGTTGGGCTCTTTGGCGTCGAGGCCGGCAGCCCGCAGAAAATCGGCGACCGCCCGTTCCATCGCGGGGCGATCGACCTGAAAGCGCGCGGCGCGCTTCTTCACTTGCGGTAGGTGACGCAGTACTCCGGGGTCTCCCACAGCTGCAGCTCTTCGAGACCCGGCACCAGCGGCTCGAGGCGCTCCCACATCCACACCACGATGTTCTCGGCGGTCGGGTTCTCCACGATGTCATTCAGATAATAGTGGTCGACCTTCACCAGCACCTGATCCGACACGGTCTTCTTCACTTCGTCGAAGTCGCGGATCATTCCGTCCTTCGGCGACGGCCGGCCGGTGAGAGAGACGCGAAGCACGTAGTTGTGGCCGTGCAGCCGCTTACAAGGCCCATCATAAAACGGGAGCATGTGGGCGGCGCTGAAATGGAAATCGACAGAGAGCATCATCTTCATGACGGGGCGGCCGTACACCCGCAACCCGCTGGGAACAAGCGAAGGCGGTCAGGTCGAGAAGCCGAAACCCAGCCCCACGTCGCCGATCAGGCCGGTGGGCGAGAAGACCATGCCGGCCCTGAGGTGAACCCCGAAGCTGCCGACCAACACCACCGCACCACGCAGCTCGAGGTGGGGGGCAAGCCCGCCCACGGCTCTCCTGTCCGCGCGCATCACGTTCACCGTCGTCAGGCCGAAGCTCGAGGAGACGAAGTGGCGCGAACCCAGGCGAATACCCCCGCCCAGGCCCGCGATGACCACCTCGGTGCCCGGTTGCAGAAACGCCGCTCGGACCTGCGCGGTGCCGACCAGCGCGAACTGGGGAATGAGGTGGGCGCCGAATTCGAGGTCGACCGTGATGGCCGAAGCCACCGACCGGGGCAGCGCACGATCGGTGAAGAAATGCGCTGAGCCATAGCCTGCGACCGCGAAAGCCACTTCGTCGGTCCACGAGGGGCGCTGCTGCGCCTTCTCCCACTCGCGGCGTCTGCGGAACGACTCCGAGAACTTCGGCTCGTCTTTCGCGGGGGCAGGCTCGCCGGTCTGCGCCGCAAGGCACAGCAGGAGTGCGGTGAGCATCAGAAGAAACGAACCGGCTCGGGCCTGGTGAGTTGGGAGACCGGCACGTCGACCTCGACCTCATCCGTGTAGATGAACGCGGGGCGATCGATGCACATGAAGCTCTGCTCGATGTCGGTGGGGTTCTCGTAGCGGTGCGCGAAGCCGCGCGGCCAGGTGTGAGCCACGCCCGCCTCTACCGGCTTGCCCTGGAGCAGAAAGCCGCTGCCCAGCACCAGCTCTGACTCGTCGAGTTCGCGGTGCACGTGGGTGGGCAGCACCGTCTTTGCAGAGATGCGCTCGCGGTACACGCCGCACTCCCTCGTCTCGAAGATCACGTCGACGAAGCCGAAGGTCTTGGGCTCGATCTTCATGACGAAGTCCGAACGATCGCGGTGGATTTCCAGCGTCGGCACGGCCGCGCCTGAGAGCGCCACCAGCTTGGAGAGCCGCACGTCGACCTCCTCCACCTGCGGCCGGGGCACGTCGGCGCTGGGCGGCGCGAGCACCCACGCCGCCACTGCTTCAGCCGCCGACTCGAGGAGCCGGAAACGGGTCGCCGTCAGAATGAAGCGCAGCTCGCCCAGCAGCCGCGCGTAGTCCACCGTTTGCACCAGCTTGCCGTGGCGCGCCGCTTCACGCGTATCGAAGTGGAGCGTGACCTCGAGCTCGACCGGCTGCGGGGTGTTCCGCTCGAAATCAAATAACCCCACGATGCAGTCGAACCGCATTCCGCGAAGAGAGAGTTGGTCGAGTTTGCGCTTCGTTGCCTGTGTCATGCGACGCTGAGACCTCCATCGACGCGGAGCGTCTGGCCTGTGATGTAAGGGCTCTGGGCCAGGAACACCACTGCGTCTGCGACGTCTTCCGGCCGCCCTTCCCGGCCCAGGGGAATGCGGTTGAGGATGTCGCTGCGTTGAGCCGAGCTCGTTTCGGCCGCCATCGCCACGGGGCCTGGGGCGACCGAATTCACGCGGATGGTGGGCCCCAGCTCCAGAGCCCAGGCGCGGGTCAGCTGGTCGAGCGCGGCCTTGGAGGCGAGGTAATGCGCGAAGAAGTGAGTGGCCGTGTACGCGTGCGAGACGGCCATGTCGGTGATGTTCACCACGCACCCGGCCCCCGAGGCCTTGAGCGCTCCGGTGAGCGCCTGCGTGAGGAGAAACGGCGCGACCACGTTCACCGCGAGCATGCGCTCGAGCTGGCCCCGGGTGATGTCTGCGAAGTTCGCGTGTTCGTAAGTCGCCGCGCTGTTCACCAGCAGATCGAGCTTCTCGATTCGACCCGCCAGCGACTGAGGCCCCTCGAGCGACGAAAGATCCGCAGCCTCGACGCGCGCAGTACGGCCCAGAGCCTCGAGTTGCTCGACCACCCGCGCCGCGTCGTTCACCGAGCGGTTGGCGTGAACGATGACATCGAAGCCAGCACGGCCCAGCGCCAGCGCGATGGCACGGCCGACCCGGATTCCGCCACCGGTGACGAGCGCCGTGGGCATGGCTTAACGAACGATCTTGATGTTGAAGTTTCCCACCTTGAGCGTGCCGTACAGCCGCGCCCAGAGCGGCAGGTACTGCTCGGTCGCCCGCGCGCCGGTGAGATCGCCGACGTCGATCACCTCTTCGGGCTTCCAACCGAACGACGCGAGGACGCTCTTCACCTGTTCCTTCGCGCCCGCGTCGTTGCCTGCCACGAAGGTGTGATGGGACTCAGCCAGCTGCCGCGGGGCGACCATCAGGAAGCACGACATGGTGTTGAGCGCCTTCACCACTTTGGCGCTGGGCACGGCACGCTGAAGCTGCTCGGCCAGCGAGTCGGTGTTCGAGACGAAGAGGCTGGGCGGGAAGCCCTTGGAGAAATCGAGCGGGTTCGAGAGATCGAGCACCGTCTTGCCGGCGCAGCTCGCGTCGCCCGCCGACTTGAACGCGTCGACGGTGCCATCGCCCTTGGTGGCGTTGATGATGAACTCACCGAACTTCGCCACGTCGGCGAAGGTGCCCGTGCTCGCTTTCGCACCCGACTTCTTGACCCAGGCCAGCGCCTTCTCGTTGTTCGCGGTGCGGCTGCCCATCATCACCTCATGGCCGAGTTCGAGCAGCTTCGAGCCGAGGGTCTCTCCCACGCTTCCGGTTCCGAAGACGGCGATTCTCATGGTCGGGCACCGTAGCACTCCCTCGCCCTGCGCCAGCGGGGAGACGGGCTTCACCTGGCCGTCCGCCGACGCGCCCAAACCCTTCCACCTTCTTCCTTCACCTCAAAACACTCGACCTTCGCGCCCTGCGGAAAAAACGCTTTCCCGTCACGAACGTCGAAGCACCACGCATGCAGCGGACAATACAAATGATGCCCCTGCAGATCGCCACGGCCCAGCTCGCCCTGATGATGGGGGCACACGTTGTCGATCGCATACGCGATCCCATCGACGCGAACGACGGCGAGCTCGCGCCCTTCCGCACGAACGACGACGCGCCCACCTTCCAGAAGTTCCGCCGAAGCGAGCAGGTCGACGAAGTTCATTTCACGGCTGCGCTGATGGCCTTGAACTCTGGGCCGCCGGCTCTTTCGAGGGCATCGAACAACGCGGCTTCGACGGTGGTCATCATCGCTCCTGCATCGCGGCACAACCCGAGCCCTGCTTCGTAGTCCACCATCGTGCGCGAGAGCACCGCGTCGATGGCCAGGTAGGGACTCATTCCTGCTTCTTTGAGCGCGCGCACGGTTTGAAAAACACAGACATGGGTTTCCATGCCGACGACGAGCACGCTGGGGCGCGGCACCAGCAACTGCAGCACCTCGGGCACCAACGCAGAGAACTCGAGCTTCTCCACTGGTGCGAAGAAAGGAATCAGCTCCTTCACGGCGCTGATCGTCGGACCCAGTCCTTTGGGGTACTGCTCGGTGACGATGATGGGCATGCCGAGTGCCTTCGCACCTGCGATGGCGGCGCGCGTGCGGTTGATCACGCGCTCGAGTCGGTCCGAAGGCATCGCCGCGCCCAAACGCTCCTGCACATCGACCACCAACAACGCACCAGCGGCCCTGGTGAATCGGTGACTCATACCGCGTACCCCATCGCGCCCGACGTCTCGGGAGCCGAAGGGTCGAGCATCACGTTCACACAGGCAACCGTGTTCGACTTGACCGCGCGCTCCAGGGCACCGCGGATCTGCGAAGGTTCGGTGACCAGCTCACCCCACCCGCCCATCGCCTTGACGATCTCGTCGTAGCGGGTGGGCGCGAGCAGCGTGGCGGGCGATTTGTCGACGCCGAACATCTGCACCTGCGGAATGCGGATCTGGCCCCACGCCGCGTCATTGCCGACCACACAAATCATCGGCAGCTTGAAACGGACCGCGGTCTCGAAATCGAAACCATTGAACCCGAACGAGCCGTCACCCTGAATCACCCAGATCGTGCGGTCTGGATACAGCGTCTTCGCGGCCAACGCGAACGGAGCGCCGACCCCCAGACACCCCAATGCACCTGGGTCGAGCCAGCGGCCCGGCTTCTTCACCTCGAGCACCTTCGCGGCCATCGCGACG
Source organism: Archangium sp. (assembly GCA_043737315.1). Taxonomy (GTDB): domain Bacteria; phylum Myxococcota; class Myxococcia; order Myxococcales; family Myxococcaceae; genus Archangium_A. The sequence continues at coordinate 5,302 of JAYTAT010000309.1, read as the reverse complement.
TAGTTGCCACCGTCACAGATGAACATCGGATCGCCTGAAGCGTGGGCGAGCTCGTTGATATCTTTCGCCAGGCGGTAGTGGTGGATCGGTTTGGCGTCGGTGAACCACTTCGCGATGTTCGCGACCTTCTTCTTTTCAGACTCACGGAGCTTCGCGAGCTGGACCGAGCGATCCACCCGCGGAAGCGCGGCGGTGAGCTGCTCGAACGCAAGGCCCACGTCCGACACCATGCCCACTTCGACCGCACGATTGCGGCCGATCTCCGTGGGGTCGATGTCGATCTGGATGATCTTCGAGTCAGCGCCGAACGTGGGTTCGCCGCCGTAGTTCAAGCGGAAGTCGAAAGGCGTACCGACCACCACCACCACGTCAGCGCCGGTGAGCGCGTCTTTGCGCGTGTGCTGGAAGAACGACGGATGTTCCGCGGGCAGGCAACCTCGGCCCGCGCCATTGAGGAACACGGGGATGCCCGTCTTGTCGCACAACGCCTTCAACGCGGCCGTCGCGTCGTCCCAGTACACCGAGCCGCCGCAGATCATCGCGGGCCGTTCTGCACGCGCGAGTAAAGCCGCCGCCTGCTCGATCTTCTTCGGGTCGGGCGCGATGCGCGCATTCGTGCGGTAGTTCACCACCGGGGTGAGGCATTCCTCGTCAGCGAAGTCGCACAACACGTCGAAGGCGAGCTCCAGAAACACGGGGCCCGGGCGGCCCGTGAGCGCCGTGCGGTACGCCTTGGCGAAGTACGAAGGAATGAGATCCGTTTTGGGGACGCGATCACTCCACTTGGTGATCTTCTGGAACAGCTCGATTTGCGGGATCTCCTGGAGCGAGCCGCGGCTCTGGTTGGAGATCGGCGCTGCGCCTCCGAGAAGGATCATCGGAGAGTTCGCGAGGAACGCGTTGGCGACGCCCGTGAGCGCATCGGTCACGCCCGGGCCCGCGGTCACCACGGCGACCCCGATGCCCCGGGTGAGCCTCGCGTACGCGTCAGCCGCATGCGCGGCCGCCTGCTCGTGCCGGGTGTCGATGATCTGAATGCCCTCCTCGACGCAGCCTGCATAGATCGGAGCGACGTGCAGACCCGAGAGCGTGAAGAGGTGCTTCACGTTCTCTTTCTTGAGCATCTTCGCGACCAGCTGACCGCCCGTGAGCATTGCCATGGTGAGCTCACCGAAGAACAATCGGGGCTCCGTTGCAATCCACAGTTCCGGGCGAAAGGCGTTGCTGATTGGCCGCGAGGGCGTGAGAAGTCGGCCCCATGAACCTGGTCCTCACTGAAAAAGAGCGGGCAGATCTCCACCACGCGCTGACGTGGGATGCGAAACGATTCGGCCAGGAACTCGCAGACACCGCGTACGCGCGCGGCCTGGCCGTCACGAACAAGGACGATGGCTCGACCAAAGCCATCCCCATCACCGCCACCCCGGTGATCATCGACGAGCTCGAGCTGCGCCGTCGCCAGGAGCTCGCCGCCCGTCTTTCTTCCGCCACGCTCAAGATGTCGCGCGCCGTGCTGGCCAACCCCGATCGCAGTGAGCTCGTGCTCGGGGGCCTCTCGCCGCTGGAGAAGGGGTTTGCAGCCACCACCTTCGAGGCGCTCGAGACGCTGGTCACCACGCGGGTCGACTTCTTCGTCGGCGAGCAGGTCAGCGCGCTCGAGGTCAACGCGACGATTCCCGCGATGCAGGGCTACTCTGACATCGCGGCGAACACGTTCCTCGAGGTGGTCGGCCGCACCTGGGGCGCGCCGGATCACGTGATCGCCGGTTGGCAGTCACGCAACGGCAGCAACGCGCTGGCTCTCTACCGTGCGCTGCTTTCGGGCTACGCCAGGGTGCGCCCGGGCAAGACGCCAGAACGCATCGCCCTGCTTTCCCGCCGCAACGACGCGCAGCTCACCGAACAGAAGTACCTGCTCGAGCGTTTCCGCGAGTGGGGCGCCGAGGCCGACCTCGTTCACCCCGATCAGCTCAGCGGCGCCGACGCCGTGATGGCCGACGGCAAGAAATACGACCTGGTCTATCGCCACCTCTTCGTGCGCCGCCTCGAAGAGCCCGGCATGGAGGGCGCCGACTACGTCAAAGCGCTGCTGGCCGAACCCAACGGAACCCGCGCCGTGGTGCTCAACCCGCCCGCATCGCAGGTCGAGGTGAAGTCGGTGTTCGCCCTGCTCTCTCAGGCGCTCGACGACAGCCGCCTCGCCCGTGAGGCAAGCCTCAGTGAGAACGAACTTTCGGCCATCAAAGAGTCGGTGCCGTGGACCCGCCCTTTCCGCGGCGAAGCGCTCATCGCCGAGGTGATCGCCGATCCTGAAAAGTTCGTGCTCAAGCGCAGCTGGGACTACGGCGGCCGCGCGGTCTTCGTGGGCCGCACCCGCGCCGAGCCCGGTTTCGTCGAGCGCACCCAGGCCGCCTACGGAGAGTCACTCGACTGGAGCGCCCTGTGTGCCCGGGCCGCGGCGGATCAGGTGGGCGGCGGCTTCGTGGTGCAGCAGGTGATCGACATCAAGCCCGAGTCGCACCTGCTGTGCAGCGGCCCCGCCCAGATCCCCACCGAGCTCTACGTGGACTTCTCGGCCTACGCCTCGGTCGGCCTCGACACCCAGCCGAAATGGGGAGGTGTCTGCCGCGGCTCGATCTCGCACATCGTGAACATCGTGGGCGGCGGCGGTGTTCTGCCCTTGATCACCTCTGAGGTCGCGAAGTCGCTGCTCATGGCGTACCGCGCGTGGGGCAAGTAAACAGGGGCGGCAACTCGACTCGCACACAGGAGCACCTCGCACATGAACGAACCGGGATATTCGTACTCCCCCACGGGATCGGCATCAGCGGTCCTCGCCAGTGAGTCCGCGCGCGTCTTCATGCAGCGCGTCTACTGGTGGATGTCGCTGGGCCTCGCCATCACCGGCGGCATCGCCTTCGCCGTGGGCTCCAGTCAGGAGCTGACCGCGCTGGTGCTGCCGTACTTCATGCCGCTCATCGTCATCGAGCTGGTGGTGGTCTTCGCGTTCGTGTTCGTGCAGTCGAAGGTGTCGGGGCCGGTGGCCGCCGCCATGTTTCTGCTCTACGCGGTGCTCAACGGGCTGACCTTCTCGACGATTTTCCTGGTCTATGAGCTGGGCTCGATCGGCTCGGCGTTCGTGATCACCGCGGGCACCTTCGGCGCCATGAGCGTCTACGGCACGGTGACGAAGAAAGATCTCTCGGGCTGGGGCTCGTTTCTCATGATGGGCCTCATCGGCATCATCATCGCGGGCATCGTGAACATCTTTCTGCAGTCCGACTTCCTGGGCTTCGTGAAGAGCTGCGCGGGCGTGGTGATCTTCGCGGGCCTGACCGCCTACGACACCCAGAAGCTGCGCACGCACCACGCCAACAGCGGCTTCTCGTCGGCGATGTCGCTCTCCATCACCGGCGCGCTGATGCTGTACCTGGACTTCGTCAACCTGTTCCTTCACATCCTTCGGTTGATCGGCCGCCGCCGCTGACCGATGGTCCTCGTCCTCCGCGGGCAGCAGCGGATCGGGAGGACACATGGACCCAAGGCAGCAAAAGACGTTCGTCGGCATCATTCTGATCATGGTGCTGGGGGCCGCCGCGTGTTGCGGCCTCACCGTCGCCATCGGGGCCTTTGCCGGGTATCGCGAGGCGCTCGACGCCGTGAAGACCGGGCCTGCTGACGCTGGCACCCGGCGCGCCACCGCCCCCACCCCTTCAGAAGACGACCTTCCGGCTGACGATACGGCCCTTCGCCAGCAGTTCGCCGATGAGCTGCTCGAAGGGCTCGCCGATGCCGGCCGCGCTGACTACGTCTACCAGCCGCAGTCCTACGACCTGGTCACCGACGGCGGCCTCATCTCGCTGGACAACCTGTTCGCCGAGTACGAGGCGCAGGAAGACGACGAGCGGCCCCGGTTCGTGGCCAGCACCATTCGCGGCTTCTTCCCCGCTGAAGTGCCCTCCGACTGGGGCCAGGCCGCCCCCAACGTGATCGCCACCGTGCGCGATCGCATCTTCGTCGAGCTGCTCGCCATTCGTTCCGAGAAGCCCCTCAACGTCCTGCAGCGGCCGCTGAGCGACGATCTCGTCGAGCTGGTCGTCTACGACGGCGCCGACGCCATGCAGTACTTGAACGAAGAGCACCTCGCTGACTGGGGCGTGGGCGCCGACGAGGTGTTCATTCAGGGCCGCAAACAGCTGGCCGCCCGCAGCAAAGACGCTTTCACCGAAGCCGCCGAGGGCGTCTACGAGTCACCCTGGGCCGACAACCACGACGTCGGGCGCGCGTTGCTCTTCGAGAAGCTGCGCAAGTTGAAGGTGAAGGGTGACCCCGTGATTTTCCTGCCCCAGCGGGATCATCTGATCGTCACCGGCGCCAGCGACCCAGAAGGGCTCGAGCAGGCGGGCGAGCGGGTCAGCGAACTGCTCTCTTTGCCTCGCGCCAACACGGGGCGCGGCTGGCGATTGACCCGGAAGGGCCTGGTGCCCTTCGTGCCCCAGGGCGACGACGAGATCCTCAACGTGCTGCGCGGCGAGGCCCAGGCCAAGGACGCCAACGAGCAGAAAAAAGCCCTCGACGAAAAGTTCGAGCGTGAAGGCAACGAGGTCTTCGTGGGCACCACCCTGTTCACCGACGATGACGACGGCCGGCAGCGCACCTACTGCGTGTGGACGAAAGGTGCTGTCTCGCTGATGCCCCAGACTGAGTTCGTGGTGTTCGTCGATCTCGACCAGCCTGAGCCCGAGCGCATCGTGGCATCAGGGCCCTGGGACGACGTGATGAAGCGGGCCGGCAAGTGGGTCACCGCAGAACAGGGATACTGGCCGCTGCGCTACCAGGTGAGCACCTTCCCCGATGCGAAGACCCTGCGCGCCATCGGCAAGCACCGGTTCTTCGACCCCGGCGAGTAGTCGCCCCCGGCCTACTTTTTGGCGCGCGCGATGGGGAACTTCATCACCAGGCGCTCCACCGGGCGTCCGCCCACGATGTGCTCGGTGACGATCTCCTTGACGTCGGCGGGCGTCACGCCTTCGTACCAGACGTTGTCGGGGTAGACCGCCACCGCCGGGCCCACCTCGCAGGCATCGAGGCAGCCAGCCGCGTTGGCTCGCACTGCCGTGACGCCCTGCGCGTCGAGTTCCTTCTTGAACGAGAGCCGCAGCTCTTCGCTGCCTTTGCTCGCGCAGCAGCCCTTGGGGCTCCCGTCGGGGCGGCGGTTGGTGCAGATGAAGAGGTGGCGCGTGTACGGAGGCGGCATGGGCGCGAGAAATAGCACGCTCGTTCCGTCGACGCGGTTTTGCCA
>JAYTAT010000308.1:0-11278 GCA_043737315.1 Archangium sp. | reverse complement strand
GGTTGTGGATCGGTATCGGCCTGGGCGTGGCCGCGGCGACCACCGGCATCGTGGTGCTGGCGACCAGCAATCAGACGGCGACGCTGCCCGTGAAGATTCAGATCGACGGGACGCCATGAAGAAGCTCTTCGTCACGCTGCTGGTCTTGAGTGGTTGTGGGCCTGAACAGAGCGGCCCCCGTTTCCCCATCGAGCTCTACGTGACGGCCGGGCTGCTCGACGACATCAGGGAGTTTCAGATTTCTCTGGTGACCAAGGGCACCTCGCTCGACTGCGTGGCGGTGCAGAAGACCTGCATCAAGGAACAGGTCGACCCCACCCGCTTCGTCAAGCTCAAGGACAGCACCGGCAAAGAAGGCCAGTCGGTCACCTTCCCCATCGTGCTCGTCGCGGGTTCTCCCAACATGCAAGACGTGTCGCTCACCGACGTGCCGCTGGGCAAAGATCTCGCGCTGATCGTGGAGGCCGTCTCAAAAGAGCCGACGCCCCGCCTCGCTGGCAGCTCGTGCAACTACGTCAAGGAGCTGACCGCCGGTGCCAACGCGGCCGTGTCTGCGCGCATCGAGGTGCTCACCCCCCGCGCCGCGTGCGACCCGCGACACTGATTTTCAGGCCGGCTTGAGCGCGCCGAGCTTCTTGATGACCTTCTCGATGCGCGTGCGATCAGCGGGCACCAGCCCTACGAATTGAACGCCCATGCCGAGTTCCTTGGCCGAGACGATGTCGCCCTCGCACACGATCTCGTGCGTGTCGGCTGGCAAGGTGAACTTGAGCGACACCCGCGTGCCCACCGGCAACGGAATGGTCTGCACGAAGAACGCGCCGCCCACCGAGAGGTTTCCCGCTCGTTGGTAGTACAGCTCGCCATCGCGCTCCGCCTCGATCCACAGATCGACGGGAATGCGGGTCTCTTTCCGTTTGTCGGTCTCGGAAGCCATGAGGACGAGCGGCTTATGCCACGAGACCACATGCAGTAGGAAGGAAGCGAATGTCGCGCATCCTCGTCATCGAAGACGAGCAGGATCTGGGCACCCTGCTCGAATACAACCTGCGCGCTGACGGCCACGAGGCCGAGGTCGTGCGCAGCGGCGCGGCTGGCGTCTCGAAAGCCCGCAGCTGGAAGCCCGATCTCATTCTGCTCGACCTGATGCTCCCCGACATCGCCGGGGGCGAGGTGGCGCGCCTGCTCCGTGAAGGTGAACCCCGCCGCACGCCGATCATCATGGTCACTGCGCGCGGTGAAGAGAGCGACCGGGTCAAAGGCCTCGAGCTGGGCGCCGACGACTACGTGGTCAAGCCCTTCTCGGTCAAGGAGCTGCTGCTGAGGGTCAAGGCCGTGCTGCGCCGTCACGCTGAAGAGCCGGCGGGCGAGGCCAGGAAGCTCGCGAAGGGCGCCATTCAGCTCGATGTCGAACGCCACGAAGTGCGTGTCTCCGACAAGCCGGTGGTGCTGACCGCGCTCGAGTTCAGGCTGCTGCGAACGTTCCTGGAGCGCCCGGGCCGGGTGCAGACCCGCGAGACGTTGCTCTCCGATGTCTGGGGCATCGACGCTGACATCACCACCCGCACCGTCGACACGCACATCAAACGGCTCAGAGAGAAGCTGGGCCCCGCCGGAGATGTGATCGAGACCATCCGTGGTGTTGGTTACAAGCTCACGTCATGACCCGCGCACAACAGTGGACCTGGGGCACCTTCGTCGGCATCTCAGCCCTCGCCCTGACCCTCACCCACTCCGTGGCCATCGCTTTGACGCTCGGGCTCGTCTCGGGCGCGTGCGCGGGCATCTCGACCGTGCGCGCGACGGCTCAGTGGAAACGCCGCGCCGAAGCCTTCGCCGCAGCCGCACGCGGCATCTCGGTCGATCCCGGGGTGGAGGGCGGCAGCGGCGATGATCCGGTGCGCCTCGCGCATGAGGTGCAAGACGCGGCCATCACCAGCCGGGAGAACACCCGCAAGCTCTCGGTGCTGCGCGCGGTGATCGACGGCATGGCGGAAGGCGTGTGGATCACCTCTGAAGACGGCACGGTGATCGAGCACAACAACGCCCTCAAAGAATTTCTCTACACCGGCCAGGAGATCGTCGGTCACCGCCCGCGCGATCTCCTCGAGAGCGCCGAGCTTCAAGAGGCCGTCGAGAGGGCCTGCCGCGATCACGCTTCGTCACGGCTCGAGCTCAACGTCGAAGGCGTGCGGCCGTGCGTGCTGTCGGTGCACGTCTCGCCCCTGGGCCGCGAGCTGGCGGGCTCTTCGGCCGTGTTCTTCGACGTGACCGAGCTGCGCCGCCTCGAGAAGGTTCGCAAAGACTTCGTCGCGAACGTGTCCCACGAACTGCGCACCCCCATCACCGCCATTCGTGGCTACGCCGAGACGCTCCAGTCGGGCGCAATCAACGACCCCCTCGCGGCGCCCAAGATGGTCGACATCATTCACCGGCAATCCGAGCGGCTCTCTGAGCTGGTCGAGGATCTGCTCGAGCTCTCCCGCCTCGAGTCGCGCCAGATTCAGCTCGCCGAAAAGCCGGTCGACCTGCTCGAGGCCACCCAACGCGCGCTCGAGGCCGTCAGACCCAAAGCCAAACCCCGGGGCACCACCCTCGAGGTGCAGGTGCCGCCGAACCTGTTCGTGCTGGGAGATCAGCGGGCCATCGAGCAGATCGTGCTCAACCTGGTCGACAACGCGGTGAAGTATTCGCGGCCCAACGGCCGGGTCGAGCTGAGCGCCACCAGCCGTGACGGCCTGGTGGAGATGCGCATCAAAGACAACGGCGCCGGCATCGAATCGCGCCACCTCTCTCGCATCTTCGAGCGCTTCTACCGGGTCGACAAAGGGCGCTCGCGCGAGATGGGCGGCACGGGCCTGGGCCTCTCCATCGTCAAACACCTGATCACCACCATGAAGGGTGACGTGCGGTGCGAGAGCGCGCCGGGCCAGGGTTCGACTTTCTTCGTGGAGTTCCTCGCCGCCGATCCAGCCCGGCGCACCGTCGCGGCCGAGCCCGCTGAAGTGGCCTGAGGGGGAAGAACGGTGCGCCCTCTGAGGGTACGAGTAAGCTTTCCGGGCGATGCGCGTCGCCATTTTGGCCGACATTCACGGGAACCTGGCCGCCGCTGAAGCGGTGATGGAGGACATCCAGCGTCAGGCGCCCGACTTCATCGTGGCCGCCGGCGACCTGGCGATGCGCGGCTCTCACCCCGCCGAGACCGTCGACCTGCTCGTCGATCGCTGTGACGCCTTGTTGATGGGCAACACCGACGCGTACCTGGCCAACCTCTACCTCGCCGGCGCCTACCGCGAGGCTGAACACTGGAAGACCGAGCTGCTCCACTGGACCCGCGATCAACTCGGGCCGGAGCGGCTCAAGCTGATGGCCGAGCTGCCCTTCTCAGCGCGCTACTCGCCCCGCCGCGGGCAGGATCTTTTCGTCTGCCACGCGAACCCCAGGAACCTCGAGGAGTCGCTCGAGCCGACCCTCGACGAAGCCACCATTCGCCGGCTGCTGCAGCACGTCGACGCCACCGCGATGGCCTTCGGTCACCTCCACTTTCCGTATCGGCGCCGCGTGGGGAAGCTGGTGATCGCCGACGTCGCTTCGGCCGGCATTCCGCGTGATGGCGATCTCCGCCCGGCCTGGGGGCTCTTCACCTGGACGCCGCGTGGCTGGCGCGTACAGATTCGCCGGGTGCGGTACGCGGTGCGCAAAGCGACCCAGTCGCTCACCGCGCGCAAGGTGCCGGGCGCGCCGCTGCTGATCCACAAGATGATCGAGTGCCGGTACCGCCATCACGCCGCCCTGGCCGAAGCCGCGCGACGCCACTCGGGCCTGCCGCCTTATTTGAAGCCGCCCCCGGGTGCCTCGCGGGTCGGTCTGGGCGCCCCGCTCCTGCCCCTGCCTCCCGGCGCTGTTCCGGGCCCGGGCCAATCGACCCAGGTCGACGAGGCGGCCGACGAGCTGATGGGCGAAAGCGCCCTCGAGACGCACGCGCCCGAGCTGACCGAACCCACCGCTCACGACGACTCGGCAGAAGACACGCTCCCCCTCGCCACCGGAGAATAAGAGGTGTCACGCACTTGTGACCTGACCTCCACGAGCGCGTCGAGGCCGCCCGATACACGCTCGTCATGGCCTTCGTCCTGATTGTCGATGATGAGCGCGACCTCGCTTCACTGGTGGAGTTCAACCTGCAGCAGGCGGGGCTCGAGACCGCCATCGCGCTGACCGGCGTGCAGGCCCTCGAGCTGGCCCGATTGCGCGTGCCCGACGTGGTGCTGCTCGACCTGATGCTCCCCGACATCTCGGGTAAAGAGGTCTGCCGTCGGCTGCGCGCTGATCAACGCACCGCCGCCGTGCCAGTGGTGATGCTGACCGCGCGGGGCGAAGAGCTCGATCGTGTCGAAGGTTTCGAGGTCGGTGCCGATGACTACGTCACCAAGCCGTTCAGCCCGCGCGAGCTGGTGCTGCGCATCAAGGCTATCTTGCGCAGGGCCGCCCCGGTCGATGCGGGCGTGCGGTTGCGGCTGGGGCTGCTCTCGCTCGACACCGGCTCGCACCGCGCCTGGGTCGAAGAGCAGCAGCTCGATCTCACCGCTCTCGAATTCAAGCTGCTGCACCACTTCATGACCCGGCCCGGCCGCGTGCAGTCACGCGAGCGGTTGCTCACCGACGTGTGGGGGCTCACTTCTTCGCTCGAGACGCGCACCGTCGACACGCACGTGATGCGGCTGCGCGAAAAACTGGGCCCGGCGCGCAACAGCGTCGAGACGGTGCGCGGGGTCGGGTACCGCATGTCTGACAACGGCACCACCGAACAGGCCGCCTCGCACCCCTGATCATTTCCGGGTGGAAAGGTTCACCTGCAGCGACTTGCCGAACACCTCGCGGAAGAGCTCGACCTCATGCTGCAGATCCCACAGCTCGAGATCGACTGAAGCCCGGGCCTTGACGGACAGCGCGACGTTGCGCCCCCGCACCACCGCGGTCAACGACTTCACCGGCTGCTGGTGGCTGCGATCGAGCGAGTCGGCCACCCGCAAAAGCGTGGCGCATTTTCGCACCAGGCGAAACTCGGCCGGAGTCAAAGGCTGCAGCAGCTCGTGCGTCACGTCGGGCTTGGAGCGCCGATGGAACCTTGCGATCAACGCGACCACCATGCGCTCGCGCTCGGTGAGCCCGGGCAGATCGGAGCTCACGATGAGGTACTGGGTGTGCTTGTGGTGCTTCTGGTAGTTCACCGCGTGGCCGATGTCGTGAAGCATGGCGGCCACCTCGAGGTACGGCCGCGCCGCGGCGGGCAGCTGGTGCAACGTGGCCAGCTCGTCGAACAAGGTGAGCGCGAGCTTCGTGACCTGAACGCCGTGCTCTTCACTGAACGCGAAGCGCCGGCCCAGGGCGAGCGCCGCTTCGGCCAGCGCGTGGTCGCTGCCGTCGAACTTCCGGCGCTTGAGCAAGTCGTACAAAATTCCTTCGCGCAGGCCGCGATCGACCGCGGTGATGGTGCTCACCTTGAACCTGCGCATCACCGCCTCGAGCACGACCGCACCCGCCACCACGATGTCCGCCCGGCGGGGGTCAAAACGTTTGCGCCGCTTCTCGTTGTCCATCTCGGCCAGTTGCTCCACGGCCGAAGTGATCTCACGCATGGTCGCGTGGCCAAACCCCTCCGAGCGCGCGTAGGCCACGATCGCGCCGATGGTGCCGCTCGAGCCGATCGCGCTGGTGGGCAGACCCTTGGGCGCTCCCTTGATGCGCTCGTTGAGCATCTCGCTGGCGAAGTTGCGCATCAGCTCGAGCTTCTTGGCAGGCAGCGCGTCTTTCACCTCGAACAGCTCGGTCAGCCGCACGGAGCCCAGATCGAGGCTCCACAGATCTTTCGGGCGATCACCGTTGGCGAAGATGATCTCGGTGCTGCCGCCGCCGATGTCGATGCACAACGATCTCTGGTGCGCCTGCTTGCCATGGAGCACGCCCAGGCAGATCAACCGCGCCTCTTCCCGGCCCGACACCACGTCGAGCGTCAGCTGCGCCTCTCGTTTGACCCGGCGCACGATGTCGTCGCGGTTGCGCGCATCACGCAGCGCGCTGGTGGCCACCGCCCGCACCCGCGCGCCGTACCGTTTGCACAGGGCCGAATAGCGCCGAAGCGTCGCCACCAGCCGATCGGCCACCTCGCGGGAGATCACCCCCGAGCGGTACAGCCCCTCCCCCGGACGCACTGGATCCCGCTCGGTGTGCAGACCTTCGATCGATCCGTCGGGCAACACCCGGGCCAGCTCGAGTCGAACCGCGTTGGTGCCGACGTCGATGGCCCCGAGAATGTCGTCCTGAACTTCGACTCGTGAGCTGCTGCGTGCCATGGGGAATTCCGAAGTGACACACCTTGCTCAACTGATCCACTGTGCCAAGAAGGGCAGCTAGGGGAGCCCGACCGTGGTGGAACAAAGCATCACTGACAAACATCTGTTTCTCAACCGCGAGCTTTCATGGCTCGCGTTCAACGAGCGGGTGCTCGCCGAGGCGCGCAACCCGACGTTGCCGATGCACGAGCGCATCAAGTTTCTCTCGATCGTCTCGAGCAACCTCGACGAGTTCTTCATGGTGCGCGTCGCCGGCATCAAGCAGCAGGCCCAGGGCGTGGTCGCCGATCTACCGGCTGACGGCATGTTGCCCGGCGAGCAGCTGACCGCCATCGCCGAGCGCACCCACAAGATGTCCGACGAGCAGTACCGGGTGTGGAAGAACGAGCTGATGCCCCTGTTGTCGGCCAACGGTCTGGCCGTGCTGAGCCGCGACGCGTTGACCGCCGAGCAGAAGGCCGCCGCGAAGATCTTCTTCCAGTCGAACGTGTTCCCCGCGCTCACGCCGCTGGCCGTCGATCCGGGTCACCCCTTCCCTCACCTGCGCAACAAGTCACTCAACGTCGCCGTGGTGGTGCGCCGCGGTGGCCAGCGCCGCCGCAAAGAACTGGGTGAATCGGCGCTCGCCGTGGTGCAGGTACCCTCGGTGCTACCGCGCCTGGTGCCGATGCCCTCGGCCACCGGCACCGCGTTCCTGCTGCTCGAAGAGCTCATCCTGCTGCACGCGGCCGATCTCTTTCCCGGGTTCGCGGTCGATCAGGCCTGTGCGTTTCGGCTCACGCGCAACTGGGACCTCGATATCGACGAGGAAGAATCGCAAGACCTGCTCGCGTCGATTCAGCAGGAGCTCCGAAGGCGTGATCGCGGCGCCGTGGTGCGCCTGGAGATCGACCACACCGCCTCCGCTGCGCTCGAGTCGCAGCTCACCATCGCGCTCAAGATCTCGCCGCCCGACGTGTACCGGGTCGCGGGCCCCCTGCAGATGCAGGATCTGACCGCCATCAGCGACGCAGACCCACGCCTCGACAACCGCGTCGAGCCGTTCGTGCCGGCGACGCCCACGGTGATCGGCAACGCCGACTCGATTCTTCAGCTGGTGGGCCAGCGCGATCTGCTGCTCCATCACCCCTACGAGTCATTCGACCCCGTGGTGCGCTTCCTCGAAGAGGCCGCTGACGATCCGAACGTGCTGGCGATCAAGCAGACGCTCTACCGCACCACCGGTGACAGCCCCGTCGCCCGTGCGCTGGTGCGCGCGTCAGAGAACGGCAAGCAGGTCGCCGTGCTGGTCGAGCTCAAGGCCCGCCTCGATGAAGCCAACAACATCGCCTGGGCGCGCCGAATGGAAGAGAACGGCGTGCACGTGGTCTACGGGCTCATCGGCCTCAAGACGCACTGCAAGGTGACCCTGGTGGTGCGCCGCGAAGGCAACGGCATTCGCCGCTACGTGCACCTGGGCACCGGCAACTACAACTCGGCCACCGCCCGCGCGTACACCGATCTCTCGCTGTTCACCGCGCGCACCGAGATTGCCGACGACGTCACCGCGCTCTTCAATCTGCTGACCGGTTATTCCACGCAGCCGAACTGGAAACGCCTCGCCGTCGCGCCCACCACCCTGCAGAGCCGCATCCTCGAATTGATCGAGAGGGAGGCCCAGCGCGCACGGAAGGGTGAGCCCTCGAAGATCACCGCGAAGATGAACGCGCTGGTCGACCCCGTGGTGATCCGCGCGCTGTACGGCGCCAGCCAGGCCGGCGTCGAGATCGATCTCCTCGTGCGCGGCATCTGCTGCTTGCGGCCGGGCGTGCCGGGGGTGTCCGAGAAGATCCGCGTGATCTCCGTGGTCGACCGTTTCCTCGAGCACGTGCGTGCGTTCGCGTTCGGGGTGGGCCCGGGTGCCGACGTCTTCATCTCTTCCGCCGACTGGATGCCGCGAAACTTCCATCGCCGGGTCGAGGTGATGACCCCGGTCGAAGACCCCACCCTCAAGGTGCGCATCATGGAAGAGGTGCTGGGCCTGGGCCTCAAGGACAACGTGAAGGCGCGCCAGCTTCAAAGCGACGGCACCTACCTTCCCGTTCCGCTGCAGCTCGACGGCGCGGCCGTGCGCAGCCAGGCGGTGATGCTCGATGCCGCCAGACGCGCAAGTCAGGTCGGCGGTGATCCGCTGCGTCACATTGCTTCCCCCACCCCGGCCGAGCCGAACCGCGGAACGACGCCCTAACTGGCTGAAATGTGGCGGTGCGACTGCTCTTCCGGCGTGGGCCGCACTTGCGGTCGCCTCGGCGAGGTGAGAGATGTGCAAGTCAGCGTTAGAGTCATCTCGCTGACTTCGAAGGAGCGACGCATGGGCCTGAAGTGGACCGAGATTCTGCTGATTCTCTTCGCGCTGATGCTGCTGTTCGGCGCGTCTCGTTTGCCCCAGATGGGCTCGTCGCTTGGCGCGGCGATTCGCAACTTCAAGAAGGGCTTCTCCAGCGAGGTCGAGGAGAAGTCAGACGAGAAGAAGTTGTCCTCGAATGACTCGCCGCCCATCGCTTCGACCGATAAGGCTGCGACCAAACAAAGCTGAGGGGTGAGTCGGGCTCACTCCCTCTTCAAGGGGGGGAGAACGATCCTGTGACTTACTTCAGCTCCTTCTCAACGAACGTCTTGCCCCAGGCCTTCACGCGCCGGGCTTCAGGCGGATCGTATGCGTCAGACCCGCTGAGCACCTTGTCGATCGCGTCCTTCGCTCCCTTCTTGTCTCCGTCCTTCAGGAGCGTGTCGGCGAGGAAGTAATAGTTGCGAAGGTGCTCGGGGTTCTTGTCGATCGACTTTTGCAGCTCCGCCTTCGACTTGCCGAGGTCACGCTTGGGCCAGGGGAGCTCCCAGTAATAGCGGCCCTTCGCCGTGCGGCCGCCGTACCGATCGAACGACTCGTTGTTCTTGAGCGAGAACTCGAGGTTGTCGACGAACTGACCCTCGAGGCCGTCTGAGAGCGCCTTCAAGATGCCCACGGCCTGCGAATACGCGCCGATGTTGAGCGCCGTAAAGTACCTCGCTTCGGGACCCGCGGGCTTCGCTTCGACGCCGCGCTTGGCGTAGTTCCAGCCTTCCTTCGCGACCTGCTTCTTCAGCTTCTCGTCGGTCAGGCCGTCGGCGACCCACCAACGAACGCGGGCCGCCCGCCAGAGGATGTCGTAGTCAGAGGGAAACGCCTTCAAGCCGTCGCGGATGACTTCGTCGTTTTGCTTCACCGCGTCAGCGGCGTCGCGCGTCTTCCACAGCTCGTCGAGTTTCGTAGAAAAGCGTTCGGCTTCTGTTGCCACGGCCTGTGGCGCAGCGGCGTCCTGCGCGAAGACCGGCGCGGAGCACGACAACACCAAGAAAAGAGAGAGGAGTCGCATGGGCGCGGATGCTGCCTGTCCGCGGGGGAAAAGAGAACGCGAACGAGCAAAAATCCGCGAACCCATCCCCGGCGTCTCCCCCGCGCGAGGAGAGAAATCGACTGAAATCCGTGCGAGAGGCCTCAGGCCGCGTCTTGCATTTCAGCGGCAAATTCGCCGTCGTCATTCACCGACGCGAGGTACCGCGCGAGGAACGACTTGGTCTTCAATTCAACCTGGCGAACACGTTCACGAGAGACGCCCCAGCGCTGGCCCAGCTCCTCGAGAGTGCGCGGCTTGTCCTGAGTCAAACGCTCCTGAAGGATGTCCCAGCCGAGGTCACCCAGGCGGCGGCGAACGCGCTGCAGCGCGAGGCTGACTTCTTCGTCGCGCTCGAGCGATAGGAAAGACTGGTCAGGCGTGGGGCCCGCGTCCTCCAACCGGTCGACGTAGGTGCTCTCAGACTCGTCATCGAGAGGCGCGTCGAGTGAGAAGTCGCTCATCGAAATGCGCTCGTGCTCGCCGCCCCGAACCTGGCTGCGGTTGTCCTTGAGGTAACGCGTGATGTACGCGCGAATCCACCAGACGGCGTAGGTCGCAAACCGAACGTTCTTCTTCGAGTCGAAGTGTTCGATGGCCTTCATCAGCCCGACGTTGCCCTCTTGAATGAGGTCATCGAGGCGAGCCCCGCGGCTGGCAAACTTCTTGGCCACCGCCACCACAAAAGGCAGGTTGGAGCGGGCAAGGTGCGTACGCGCGGCCTCGTCACCCTTGCGGGCCCGCTTGCTCAGCTCGTATTCTTCTTCGCGCGTCAGCTGCTTGTGACCACCCAGGTTCCTCAAGTAGCTCGAAAGCCCGTCACGTTCGGTCGTGCGCATTTTTTTCTCCTCTTCGCCGAACAACCTTTGTTCAGTGTTGAGAAGAAGATGCTCAGCGATAGAAACGGTTTCGAAGAAACTCATGGAGACCTCCCAGCTGGTGGGGTGTTCGAGGACGACCATGGGTGAGCAAGCCGGGTGCCGCAGCGACCCTCGACTTAACCGCCTGATCTCAGGAGCCTTCTGGCTCGTCCGGGAAGACCTTCCCGGGGTTCATAATGACGGCCGGGTCGAGCGCGACCTTGATACGGCGCTGTAACGCAATCAGCGCAGGCGACTGCTCCAATGAGAGGTACTTTTTCTTCGCAATTCCGACGCCGTGCTCACCAGAAATGGTGCCGCCCAGGCGCACGGTCTCTTTCATCAGCTCTTCCAGCGCGAGCTCGACCCGGGGCCGATCAGACGGGGAGCGATAGAGCACGTTCGTATGCAGGTTGCCGTCGCCCGCGTGGCCATACGTCGCGACGGTCAGGCCCAGTGTTTTCCCGATCGCCTTGAACCGTTCGATCGCCTCAGGCACCCGCGAGCGGGGCACCACGATGTCTTCGCTGAACTTGTACTTCTGCAGCTCGCGCAGCGCGGGTGAGACCATGCGCCGGGTGGCCCACAGCCGTTCGCGCTGATCCCTATCCACCGCGATCTGGGCCTCGAGCCCGCCCATTCGTTTGGTGATGGA
>JAYTAT010000307.1:0-11287 GCA_043737315.1 Archangium sp. | reverse complement strand
TCTGGAGCGCTGCCTCCATCGCCGCGAGGAGCCCGCGAAGGATGAGCAGCATCGAAAGAATCGCCCACATGCCCCAGGTCGGCATAATCGGTTTTCTTCTTACCGCAGCCGGCTCGAGCCCGCCGGTTTAGGCCCAAAACGCCCGCCGTTTCGGGCAGTTGGAATACGTGACATGGTGCGAAGGCCTTGTGCCGCCTCGTTCTCATCACTGCGTGTTTCGTGTCCCTTCCCGCTGCCGCCTGGCCGGTCGACTGGATTCACGACGTCGAGGCGGGGAAAGAGAAGTTCATCAAGCTCCCCCGGGTCGACTGGCTCGAGGTCGACGACCCCCAGGTGGTCTCGGTGGAATGGGTTTCGGAATCCAACGAGCTGATGTTGATAGGTCTCAAGGCCGGCCGGGCGACGGTGCTGCTGGGCGCAGATGGCAAGGTGGCGGCCTGGCGGGTGCGGGTCAGTACGCCTGAGGTGACGGACCAGGCGGTGCTCCTGGCCACGAAAAAGGCCTGCCCTGATCTCGCGATCGCCCCGCTCGAAGAAGTGAAGCTGACCGTCACCGTGAAAGACGAAGCCTGCCGCAAGGCGTTGATGGCGCTGTTTCAGACTGACGCGTTCGAAGCCCGCCACCTCGAGCTCACCTTCGAAGGCAAGGTGCTGCAGAGCCAATTGCGCCTGGTGCAAGAAGGGTTGCAGCTGACCACGAAGGGCAAAGTGAAGGCTCGCTACGTGGGCGCGGGGCTGGTGCTCGATGGGCCGGTGACGATCGCCGAACACCGCAAGCTGCTCTGGGAGACGCTGCGCCGTACGCTGGGCCGTTTCGCGCTCGACGATCAAACCGAGAAGCCCGAGCCGCCCGCCCCCGACGCGGGAAGCCCCTGACCGATGGGCCACATTCCGATCATCGACGAGCTGGCAGCCATCGCGGCGCTCGGCGTCGTGGTGACGCTGGTGCTCTCACGGCTTCAACTTCCCGCCGTCGCAGGGTTGCTCCTGGCAGGGGCGCTGGCGGGCCCGGCCGCGTTCGGCCTGGTCACCTCGCTCGACGCGATCGAGGTGCTCGCTGAGCTGGGCGTGGTGCTGCTGCTCTTCACCATCGGGCTCGAGTTTTCGCTCTCGCGGTTGCAGACGATCTTCCGGCAGGTCGCGTTGGGCGGTTTGCTGCAGGTCGGGCTCACCACGCTGGCGGTCGCGGTGGGCGCCCTCGTGCTCGGCCAACCTCCCGGCCGCGCCGTCTTCTTCGGCTTCGTCTTCGCCTTGAGCAGCACGGCCATCGTGCTGCGCGCGTTGACCGAACGCCGCGAGCTCGATGCGCCCCACGGCCGCTTCATCGTCGGCACGTTGATTTTTCAGGATCTCTGCGTGGTGCCGATGGTGCTGATCGTTCCCCTGCTCGGGGGCAACTCCAGCATGGGTGGGGCGGCCTCGGGCATCGCCATCGCGCTCGCCAAGGCAGCAGCGGTGATCGTGGTCACCATCGTGGTGGCCCGGCAGGTGGTGCCTCGACTGCTCCGCTGGGTCGATCGTTCGCGCAGCCGCGAGGTCTTCCTGTTGGCCGTGCTCGCGTTGTGTCTGGGCACCGCGTGGCTCACCTCGTACGCCGGGCTCTCGCTCGCGCTGGGTGCGTTTCTCGGGGGCATGGCGATCGCCGACACCGAGTTCGGTCATCGCGCGATGGGCGACGTGATGCCGCTGCGTGATGCCTTCGTGTCCATCTTCTTCGTCTCGCTGGGCATGCTCTTCGATGTGCGCGTGGTGATGGCGCAGCCGCTGTTGGTGTTCGGGCTGACCATGGCCTTCGTGTTCGGCAAGGGCGTGCTCGCCACCCTGGCCGCGCTGGTGATGCGCTTTCCTGTGCGGGTGGCGTGGCTGGCCGGCGTGGGTCTGGCGCAGTTCGGAGAGTTCGGCTTCGTGCTCGCGCAGCTCGGCCGCCAGAGCGGAGTGATCGACGCCGCAGGTATTGCCCCGGTGCTCAGCGCCGGCATCATCTCCATGTTCCTTACGCCGCTGATGGTGCGCGTCGCTCCGCACGTGACGGCTGGCGAGACGCTGCTCGCGCCGTTGATGAAGCTGCTGGGCGTTCGCAGCATCGATGAGGCCGATGCCACGCCGGGTGAGACGCCGTCGGGTCACGTGGTGCTGGTGGGCTACGGCCTCTCGGGTCAGCTGATCGCCCGCGCGCTCGAGGCGTGCGGCGTGAAGTATGTGGCGCTCGAACTCAACGCCGACTCCGTGCGCAAGGCCCGCGCGAGTGGGGCGCCCGTCTACTACGGCGATGCCACCTCACCTGAAGCGCTCGAACACGCGCATCTGGCGCAGGCCAGGGCCCTGGTGCTGGTGATGAACGACCCCTCGGCGGTGCAGCGCGTGCTCACGAGCGCTCAGCGGGTCGCGCCGAAGGTGCCCGTGCTCTTGCGCGCGCGGTACCTCGCCGAGAAGCCCGGCCTGCTTGCGCTCGGTGCTCAGGACGTGGTGGCCGAAGAAGTCGAAGGGGGTCTCGAGATGCTCTCGCGCGTGTTGCGTTGGCTCGAGACGCCGCGAAACCTGATCGAGAAGCGCATGCGTGAAGCGCGCGAAGCGACCCAGACCTCGGAGCGCAAGGTCACCGTGCCGCGGCGTACGCTGGGTGAGATGCAGGCACTGGCCGACCTCAAGCTCGAGCGGGTGTCGATCGAAGCGGGCTCACCGGCCGCGGGAAAGTCGGCGGTCGAGCTCGATCTTCGTAAGCAGACCGGCGCGTTGATGATCGCCATGCAGCGGGGGCTTGCGTTGCTCGAACAGCCCGACCCTCACGTGCGCTGGGAGCCGGGCGACGTGGTCTTCCTCGCCGGCACCGGTGAGTCGATTCGCAAGGCGAACCGGTTGCTCACCGAACACGCCGTCGTCTCACCCGTGCTGGGCGACGGCGATCAGTGACACGCCCTGCGGTTCTCGCCAGGCTGTGGCGCGCGACACAGCAACGGAGGAGATGGTTGTCGCCAAATACTCGGCGATTGAGGCTCTTCTGGACGAGCGCACGCGGAGACTCTGGGCGGCGACAGAGTCCCGAGCAATCGGCTACGGCGGCGACGCGCTGGTTTCGGCGGCGACGGGACTGGCGCGGGCCACCATCCGTAAAGGGCGGCTGGAACTCGAGGCAGGGGTCGCACCCAAGGGGCGAGTGCGGAAACCCGGTGCAGGACGTTCGTCGCTCCAGCACACCCAACCTGGGCTCAAGAAGGCGCTCGAGCAGTTGGTGGATCCTCTGACGCGCGGGGATCCGATGTCTCCTCTGCGATGGACTTGTAAGAGCAAGGCGAAGCTCGCCGCTGCGATGGCGAAGCAGGGGTGGAAGGTGAGCGCCAGGATGGGTGGGCGGCTTCTTCATGAACTTGGCTACAGCCTCAAGTCCGTCCGAAAGACGACCGAGGGCGCGAGTCATCCCGACCGGAACGCGCAGTTCGAGCACATCAACGCCGTCGCGACCGACTTCCTGGAGAGCGACAGACCGGTGATCTCGGTGGACACCAAGAAGAAGGAACTGGTCGGCGACTTCAGGAACGCGGGCGAAGAGTGGCAACCTGCTGCGACTCCGGAGAAAGTGCCCGTCTACGACTTTCCAAGCGACGCGACCGGCAAGGCGATTCCCTACGGGATCTACGACATGGCATCACCGCTGACGCTGGTCAGCAATGGCTACCGCTCGCGCGCATGGAAGGCTGAATTGCAGAAGTTCGCCGACGACTCTGGTCTTTGAATCTGCGTTTCTCACTTCCCGCTCGGAACCAACAAGTGGGACAAAGTCGAGCCCCGTCTCTTCTGCCACATCACCCAGAAGTGGCGTGGCAAGCCACCGAGGACCTTCGAGGCCGTGGTGCAGTTGAGCGGACACACGAAGACGGACGCCGGCCTGCGCGTCAGGTCGAAGCTCGAAAAGCGGAAATACCCAACTGGCGTGGTCACCACCGACGCGGAAATGCAGAAGCTTGATCTGCGCAAGCACACCTTCCACGGTGAGTGGAATTACGCGCTCCATCCCCGACTGAACTGGTCAATCGATGAATCTGATCAGACAATTTTGAACAGCCGCCTTAGTGTGATGCTGTTGGCTTTGGGTTGTGTGCACTCGGGCGAGCTTGCTCCGGTGGTGGTGACCGGGGTCGTGGTCGAGACGGTCGACCGCGGTTCCCTCAAACACCATCGTTCGCCAACACTCTTTCTTGTCGACGAACTCGTACGGCGCTGAAGGCAATGACGTAGCTCTTTCTGCAGAGCAACCCAGAGTCGTCGTCGTCGCCCATTGTGCCGGTCCAATAAAATTGGCTATCGCTGTACCTCTGTCTCACCGGAGGTTCAAAAACATGCGTCATTCATTCCTTTTTCTCATTGCGATCATTCTCGGCGTCGAGTCGGCCTGTGGCGGCGTGTCCACCGGTGCAGATGGCGGCGGTGCAGATGGCGGCGGTGCAGCTGGCGGCGGTGCAGCTGGCGGCGGTGGCGGCGGTGGCGGCGGTGCTGCTGGCGGCGGTGCTGCTGGCGGCGGTGCTGCTGGCGGCGGTGCCGCTGGCGGTGGCGGAGGTTCTGGGCTCACAATCCCTGCCGAACCGACGGCAGCGATCGCCGTCCGAGGTAACGCCCAAGCGACAGTCATGTGGACAGCCCCGGCCTCGACCGGCGGCACCATCATCACCGGGTACACCGTCACTTCGAACCCGGGCGGGCTCACTGCCATGTCCACTGGCGCTCTGACGACGATGGTCGCCGGCCTCACGAACGGAACCAGCTACACGTTCACCGTCAAAGCGACGAATGCCGTGGGCAGCGGGCCCGCCTCTGCGCCTTCGAATGCGGTGGTACCAGCCACGATTCCTGGCCCTCCGGCTGCGCCGTCCGCGGCCGAAGGCAACGCCCAAGCGACGATCTCGTGGACAGCTCCGGCATCGACCGGCGGGAGCATCATCACCGGGTACACCGTCACTTCGAGCCCGGGCGGGCTCACTGCGATGTCTACCGGCGCGTTGACGGCGATGGTCGCCGGCCTTACGAACGGAACGAGCTATACTTTCAGCGTCAGCGCGACGAATAACGTCGGCACCGGGCCTGCCTCCACCGCCTCGAATTCCGTCGTGCCGTTTGCCCCGTGGGTATGGCAGGCGCCGCTCTCTCAGGGCAAGAGTCTCACCAGCGTTTGGGGAAGCGGGGCGTCCGATGTCTGGGCCGTCGGCGAAGCGGGGACACTGCTTCATTGGAATGGGGCCGCGTGGGCAAGAGTCGCCAGCGGCACCACTGACATGCTGAGAAAAATCTGGGGCAGCGGCCCAAGCGACGTGTGGGCCGTCGGTGCCACGGGAACAATCATTCACTGGAACGGCACTGCATGGAGCACCGTCACAAGCGGAACCAACGACTGGCTCTATGGCGTGTGGGGCAGCGGAGCGAGTGATGTCTGGGCCACCGGAGAAAATGGAAGAATTCTTCACTGGAATGGCACGGTCTGGACGAACGTGACCAGCGGCACCACCAACCGTCTCTTGAGCGTGTGGGGCAGCGGGTCGAATGACGTGTGGGCCGTGGGCGACGCCGGAACGCTTCTGCGCTGGACGGGGACTGCCTGGGGCGCTGTGACCAGCGCTACGACCAACACTCTGTTCGACGTTCGGGGCATCGGCGCGAACGATGTCTGGGCTGTGGGCGAAGCAGGGCTCATCCTGCGCTGGACAGGCACAGCATGGGCTACTTTTCCTACGGGCAGCTCTTCGAGGAATTACGGGGTCTGGCCTACTGGATCGACCGATGCCTGGGTCGCAACGAGGGCCACCGCGGGTGGAGGACCTCTGCTTCGTTGGAATGGAACGGCGTGGGTCGGTGAGCCCAGCGTGACGATTTACAACACCGAATTTCTCGCCGGCATCTGGGGCACCAGCCCCAACGACCTCTGGGCCGTCGGTGCCAGCGGAGCGATTCTTCGATGGAACGGCAGCTCTTGGTTGAGCGCTTCAGAAGGCACGACGAGTGCGTTAGCGGCAGTCTGGGGCTTCGGCAGCACCGATGCCTGGGCCGCCGGCGACCTCGGGAAGATCCTGCGCTGGAGCGGCACCTCGTGGGCGAACGTCGCCAGCGGCACAACTACGCGGCTCACCGGCGTCTGGGGTACTGCAATGAACGACGTCTGGGCGACCGGCAAGAACGGAACGCTCCGCCACTGGGACGGCGCTGCGTGGACCCCCGCCACCAGCGGCACGACGAACACTCTCAACGGAGTATGGGGCAGTGGGGCCACCAATGTCTGGGCAGTGGGCGCCGGTGGAACCCTGCTTCGCTGGAACGGGAACACTTGGGCGGCCGCGACCAGCGGAACGACCAATGCCCTGTATGCAATCTGGGGCAGCGGGCCCAACGACATCTGGGCGGTTGGCGGTGTCGGAAGAATTGTCCACTGGGACGGAGTTCAATGGACCACTTCGACCAGCGGCACCACCAACAGCCTTTTCGCGGTCTGGGGCACCGCGTCGAACAACACCTGGGCCGTCGGCAACAACGGGACAGTCCTCAGGTGGACCGGCAGCACGTGGGCGATCGTAGCGAGCGGCACGACTGAGACGCTCTACGGATTGTGGGGCAGCGGGCCCAACGACGTATGGGCAAGCGGCGCCAACGGTACCCTCACCCATTGGAATGGCGTCGCCTGGGCCGCTTACCCCAGTGGAACATTTCAGTCTCTGCTCGCGCTCTGGGGCAGTGGCGCCGCCGACGTCCGAGCCGTCGGCCAAGAAGGAGTCATTCTCCGCTCGCCCTGAACTCGGCTCAAGTTCATCATCGCCGCCACGATGCGGTGGCACCTGAAGCGACGGTGAGCGGTGAGGCGTACCCGGAGTCACGACCCTCACGTGCGCTGGGAGCCGGGCGACGTGGTCTTCCTCGCCGGCACCGGTGAGTCGATTCGCAAGGCGAACCGGTTGCTCACCGAACACGTCGTCGTCTCACCCGTGCTGGGCGACGGCGATCAGTGACACGCCCTGCGGTTCTCGCCAACCGGACTTTCAAATGTCGCCGGGGAAGCTGACCTCACCTCTGAGTGGCTCGACGGCGGCCTGTGCGTCGAACCAGGCGCTGCCCAAAGAGAACACTTCGTCGGAGCGGGGCGGGGCAGACTTCGGTGGCGTGGTCGTTCTCGCATCGAAGCGGTCAACGCCGCACCAAAGTGGGCCAAGGGGCAGCGTGAGCTCGAAGAAGCTCGCCTCTGCAGACGGAGAAGACACGGGTGGCGCGCGGCCGATCAGAAACGACCTGCGACCGTGAGCCCTCCGCCACCCTGCGGGAGCGCGAACACGGACACTCGCGGCGCAGCGGGGGGCAGCGCGAGGGCCCGGCCGATGAGCATACCTCCTCCGATGCCGAGCCCAACCATCGCGGCGGCCATGAAAGGGACGGATGTGAGAACGCTCGCCTCAAAGTTGAGCCAGCTCAGGGTCGCGAAAGTCGCGACGGCCGCGCCGACGCCGAGCCCGAGCGGAATGAGCCCCCACCATTCCATGCGGGGCGACTTGCCGTTCACCACGTCGGCGTGAACCGAAGACCTAACGAGCAGGGCGACGCCCAGGCCGATGACGCTGATGGTCGCGAGGCCCGCACCGATCCCGAGTTCCGCGTTACTGCGGTTCGCCAGAAGGGGGGGCGCCAACCACCCCGCGGCCGCGGCGACCCCGATCGGAATGAGACCCCACCAGGTCATCTTCGCGCGCGGCGACGGCTCGTCGAGGAGCGTGGCCGAACTGGTGGTTGCGGTGAAGGCCGGCTCGGTGGGCACCAACGGAGGGGACAGGGGGCCGGACGTGGCGACCTGCCGCTCCGTGTCGATTGCGGGCGGGGCGTCGAGTGCCACCACCTGAGCCAGCCCACTCTTCACGACCACGTCAGCGCGGCTCACCCTGCCGTCGGCGCCCGTCGCCTCGAGGGCATGTCGGCCGATGGTGAGCTTGGTGGTCAAGGGCAGCGGGCCGAACTCGGCACCATCGATGCGCAACGAAGCCCGGGGCAGCGAGCTCGAGACGGCGACGGAGCCCGGCGGCACCAATTCGCGGGCCTCGTCGAAGAGCGCCAGCGCCGCGGGAGGCGCTCGCTCCTTATCGAGCTGCGCAGCCCCGTCGGCCTGCAGCGCGAGCGCGAACGCTGCGCGCGCCTTGTCCTTCTTCCCCTGCGCGAGCAGCACCAGCCCACGCAACACCTGCAGCCGGCCTCGCTCGGGCGCGCCGCTGGTGCTCGTCAACACCACGTCGGCCATCTTGAGCGCGAGCTTCAAGTCGCCCTCGCCGTAGAGGTTCTCGGCCTCCGATAGCGACTGCCCCCACACGAGACCGGGCACCAGAAAACACAGCACCAACATTCGGTTCATTGCGCCATCTCCACGAGCACCTTCAGCGGCTTTCCCGCGACGACCGTGATGTCACGGGTGACCGGCTCCGCGCCAACGCGACGAAAGACGACGCGGTGCGGCCCCACCTTCAAAGATTGTACAAAGGGCGTCGCCTGCTGACGCTCGCCGTCGATGTCGACGAACGCGGGCACCGGGCCGCCCTTGGCCTTGGCGGCGAAAGTGACTTCGGCAGTCCCCCGAAAACTGGGCCTCGTCTCAGCGCCTGGCGGGGCCCGAACCGGCCGGGCATCCACAACGGGCGGACTCTCCACGACGGTCGGGCTCTTCACGACGGGCGGGCTCTCCGCGACGGGCGGGCGGTCCACGACGGGCCCGGTCTGTCCGGTGGGGTTCGGCTCGACGAGAGGCTTTCGATCCACGACCGCAGTGCCCCCCGAGGACCAGGGCCGCCACGCGACCAGCCCGCCGGCGACGACGAGCGCACCGAGGCCGGCGGCGATCAGCGCCGGAAAGCGGCTGCGCGGAACGTCGAGCTCCGACTCGGAAACCGGCACCTCAGCTGCGGTCGAGGCCGGCACCGGCGTCGCGAGGGACTGAGAGGACCTCACCGGCTGCGACGCACCGGCGACGGGCACCGGGGGCCCGCTGTTCCACGCAGCCTCGAGGGCCCGGTAGAAGTCCCGCGCAGACGCGTGGCGCTGGGCGGGATCCTTCGACAGGCCCTTTTGCAGCACCGCCCCCGACCCCGGCGGCAAGGCGATCAACGTCGCAGCGTCGGGCGGCAGCGTGTCGACGTGCAGCCGCATCAGCTCGAAGTCGGTCTCGGCGTGGAAGACGGGCCGGCCCGTCACCAGCTCGAAGCAGATGGCTGCCAGCGCATAGAGGTCGGTCGCGGGCGTCGCGTGCCGGCCGGTGATCTGCTCAGGCGCCATGTAGCGCGGCGTGCCCATGAGCATGCCGGTGCGGGTCATCGTGTTGTTGGTCTCGCGCGCCACGCCGAGGTCGAGCAGCGTGACGTGCCCGGCGGGCGACACAAAGATGTTCGCGGGCTTCAGGTCGCGGTGCACCACCCGTTGCTCGTGCATGAACTGCAAGCCCTCGCAGATCTGCTTCATGAGCGAGAGCAGCTGAACGCCCTCGAGGCGCTTGCGCTCGCTGAGCAGGTCAGAGAGCGTCACCCCCTCGAGATATTTCATCACGATGAAGGGCGTCTGGTCGTGCTCGCCCACGGCGTAGACGGGCACGAGGTTCGGGTGGTCGAGCCGCGCCATGATGCGCGCCTCTCGGGCGAAGCGCGTGACCAGCTCGGCCTCGTTCAAAAGGTGCTTCGACATCATCTTGATGGCGACGCGGCGGCCGAGCTCGAGATCTCTGGCCAGGAACACCGACCCCATGCCTCCCTCACCCAGCAGGCGCTCGATGGCCCACTTCTCCTCGATGATCCTGGGCGCGCCCACGCCCGCCTGGGTCATCTCCAGCGAGTGCGGCCAGCCGCACTGTGCGCAATGCGCTGGGTCGTCGAGGCGGGCCTGACACGAGGGACAATCCACGATTCGGAACTTGCCACCTCCGCCCTGAGGACCGGAGCAATTCTGCGGCAAAGGCTCGAACGATGTTCAGCGCCCCTCAGGATTGTCAGAAGACCTTGTTGCAAGGCGAACCGGTTGCTCACCGAACACGTCGTCGTCTCACCCGTGCTGGGCGACGGCGATCAGTGACACGCCGAAGGGCAGCTGCGTGCGGCCCACGGCGAGCCGCTCACTTCCGAACAACGTGGTGAGCACCCGGTTCACCGGGCCCGGCGTCTCTTCGAGATCAGAGGCCGACGGCCCGAAGCGCGACGGCATGAAGCGCTCGAGCAGCCGCGCGCCCGCCACGGCCGGAAAGAGCAGGGTGTTGTAGTAGCTGCAGAACGTGACCCGCAGGCCCGCGGTGGACAGCTGCGAGACCAGGTCGAGGCGCGAGTAGCGGCGGCGGTGGTGGTTGACCTCGTCGTGTTTGCTCCAGAGAAACTGGAAGGCGGGCACGGTGACCACCACCTGGCCATCGAAGGGCAACCGCGAGCGCATGCTGCGCAGGCTGGCGATCGGATCGTCGAGGTGTTCGATCACGTCGAAGGCGGTGACCACGTCCCACGTGCCTTCGGGCAATCGATCCGGCAATGAGCAGGTCTCGATGCGGCGCTTGGGAAACTTGCGGCGCGCGCGCGCCAGCGCATCGGGTGAGTGTTCCGCGCCATCGACCTCGCCGAACTGGCCGAGCATGGGGAACATGCCGCCCGTGCCGCAGCCCACGTCGAGGATCCGTCGCTTGGCGCGCGGCAAGAGGTGACGCTGCAGCACCTCGCGGATGACCCGGCGGCGGCCTTCGAACCACCAGTGGCGATCCTCGAGGCGGTCGTGGGCGTCGTACATTTCAGGGTTCATGAAGCGGCACCGGAAGCAGCGGAGCTTTGCGCGAGACAGAGCCGAGCTGGAGCGAGCAAGGTCATGAAGCCCCTTCCGTGAGGGACCATTTGCCCTTGCGCGTGGGTGCACGGGTGAGCAGCTCGACCGTCGTGGTGAATTGAGACCGGGGCCAGGGCGTGGCACCGAAGCGGGCGAGGTGGGCTGTCTCTTGTTGGCAGTCGACCAGCGCGACGCCCCAGCCGCGCATCCACTCGACCAGCGTGGCGAAGGCGACCTTCGACGCGTCATCGGCCTGCGCGAACATCGACTCGCCGTAGAAGACCTGGCCCAGCGAGACGCCGTAGAGCCCGCCGACGAGCTGCCCATCGAGCCACGCCTCGGCGGTGTGCGCGTAGCCCAGGTCGTGCAGCCGAACGTACGCCTTGCGCATGTCGCGGGTGATCCACGTGCCGCGTTGGCCCGGCCGCCGTGTCTTCGCGCACGCGTCGATGACCGCCTCGAAGTCGGTGTCGAGGCGAACCTCGTAGACGCC
>JAYTAT010000306.1:0-1787 GCA_043737315.1 Archangium sp. | reverse complement strand
ACCAGGCGGGGAATGCCCTGGCCGGTCACCACGATGGCCACGTCGGCGTCGTTGACCGAGTTGTTGATCAGGTGCACCACGCCGTTGCGCAGGCCTTCGGCGGTGGGAAGAAACGAGAGCTCGATGGTCACCCGGTCGCCCGCGCCGATGGTCGTCTCGGTGGTCGGGCCCGCGAATTCAGTGCCTTCCACCGTCACCGGCGAGACCACCAGCGCGCTTTTGCCGAGGTTTCGGACCTGCACGGGCAAGCTCACCTGGATGCCAACGGGAATGGGCCCGAAGTCGAGCGCGAGCGGCTGCACTTCGATGGTCGGCTCCGTGGTGGAGATGCTCTCGCGAGCGCAAGAAACGAGTGCAAGGAACGCCAGACAAGAGATCGCGCGCATGATGAGGCCCCGGACGAAGAGAGGCGGCCTCCTACGTCAATCGTTCCGAGGGGTGCCAGCAGAACTTCACGACTTCAGCGCGGCGTCATCGTCGCGCCGCGTTCGCGCAGCCGCTCGAAGATCTGCTGGCGGGCGTGAGTCCACATGGTCGAGTGCACTGCGGCGGTGAGTCGTACCGCGCCGTCTTCACCGGCCTTCGCCTCTGAATTCACCAGCTGCCCGCGCTTTCCCTGCACGCTGAACGAAGCGAGCACCTTCGCCGCGAGGCGATCGATCACCGTCACGCGCGCGGCCGCTTCACCACCCTCGAACGCGCCCTCAGAGGTCAACACGGGAAGTGTGTTCGCGGTCTGTTCCAGCACGATGAGGTACTGGGTCTGCAGGGCGCGCTGGCACTCCATGCTGAGCCGGTCGCCTGAACGATCCTTGAGCGCATTCGAGCTCATCTTCGAGCGGGGCCCGGTCCAGTTGAGGCAGTGCAGGAAGTCGCCGCCCGCGTGCACGTCGAACTTGCCCAGCCCCGTTTCCTCCTCCAGCTCTGCGTCGGGGTCATTGAGGTGTTGGCGGCTGAGAAACGTCGCGTTCGATTGCGAAGGATCCAGCTCGACCCAGCTCACGCCTTCCAGCCGGCCTTCCCCTGGCGCTCCGACCAGCGCCGCCAAAGAGGGCAGTGACGCACGGACGCCCACCCACGCCGGTTTTGCCGCCTCGAGGGCTTGCTGATTGGTCTGCTGACAGCCACTCATGACGAGGGCGATGAATGCAGCGATGGGGGCTCGCACTTCAGGGTGCCTCATACGAACTCGTCAGCTGCTGCCATCGGCGCTGCGTGTCGGACTCGAGGCGTTTCAGATCGACCCCGAGTTTTCCTGCCACTTCCATTTCCTGACGGAATGAAGTGCCCATCGGTGTGGGGTCATCGCTGCCCAGCACACAATGCACGTGGGCCTGTTGCAGCGCTTTGAGCGGTGTCGCCCCCCCGTGGGCGCGCTGCAGCTGCCCGAGCGCGGTGGGGATGAGCAGCCGGTTGCTGGTGGGGCACACCTCGAGGGTGACGCCTTCCCTGGCGAGGCGCTCGAGGGTGGCGGGGCTCTGCAGCGAGTGCACGCCGTGGCCGATGCCGCGGGGCGACAGCTCGAGGGTGCGGTCGACCGAAGCGTGACCTTCGAACTCGCCGGCGTGAATGGTGAGGTCAGGCAGGTGCACGCGCAGCTTCTCGAGGATGTCCACCAGCGGGGCGGGCAGCGGCTCTTTGTCGACGCCGGTGACGATGCCCAGCACGTCGAGGCCGACCAGCGAGCGGGCGTGCTCCACCACCATCGCGGCCAGCGCGCGGTAATGCGGCTCACTCTCGAAGGTGCGCGAGAGCCCCAGGCGCAGGAGCATGGGTTTGCCGGTGGC
>JAYTAT010000305.1:0-1788 GCA_043737315.1 Archangium sp. | reverse complement strand
CGATGAGCGGCTGCTGCAGCTCGAGCGGCGCTGAAACCACGCCTTCGACCAGGGCGAGGTACCTCTTCTTCGCGTGGCCCTGCTCGAACGCCATCGAGGCCGAACGATGCGCGTTTTCATCGGTGGCAAAGAGCACCACGCCCGACGTATCGCGATCGATGCGATGACAAACCCAGACGCGTTGGCCCAGCTGCACGCTGAGCAGATCACGCGCGCAGACCTGATCTTCCGGACTGCGCCCGGGGATCACCAACAACCCAGGTGGCTTGGCCACTGCGACCAGGCCGCCCTGGGAGAACAGCACATCGAGCAGCACCTATTCGAGCTCGCTGGGCCGCAAGACCGTGACGGGCCCGTACTGCTCGACCTTGGAGCGCAGGGCCTCGGCGTTGCCCACCAGCACGATGTTCCGCTCGCCACCGAAGAGGTGTTTGCCGGCCGCTTCCGTGGCCTGCTTCACGGTGACCGCAGCGATGCGCTCCCGGTAGTCGGAGATCCACTCGTCGGTCAGCCCGTAGTGCACCACGTCGGCGATCGCTCCCGAGACCGCTTCGTTGGTCTCCAGCCGTGCGGGGTACAGCCCTGAGATGTAGCGCTGCACGGTGGCCAGCTCGTCTTTCTTCGGCCCGCGCTCCTTCATCTTCTTCACTTCGGCCAGCGATACGTCGATGAGCTGGTTGATGCTCTCGGTGCGCGTGAAGGAAGAAACGGTGAAGGTGCCGGCGACGCTCATCATGTCGAACGAGCTGCCCGCGCCGTACGAGAGGCCGCGCTTCACGCGGATCTCGGTGACCAGGCGTGAGGTGAAGCCGCCGCCCAGCACGGTGTTCATGGTGACCAACGGAAAGTGATCCGGGTGACCGCGGCGCACGCCGTGACCGCCGATGCGCATCTGCACCTGGGTTTGCTCGGGCTTGTCGACGATCAACACCTCGCCGGGCCGCGCGAGCCCTTCCCACGCGGGCACGATGGGGCCTTCCGCGGGGCCACCCTTCCAGGCGCCCAGCGTGCGCTCGACGATCTTCATCACCTCGTCGAGATCGAAAGCGCCCACGATGTAGAGGTGCGCTATCGAAGGGCCGAGACGTTCACGGTGGAACTTCTTGAGATCATCGCGGGTCATCGCGGTGATGTCCTTCTTCCCTCCGATGGTCTCGTGCGCGTACGGGTGCGTGCCCCACGTCGCACGAACGAGCGCGCGATCGGCGAGCGATCCGGGATCGTCGAGATCGTTGGTCAACGCGGCGAGCGTGCGGCGGCGGGCCAGCTCGAGCTCGTTCTCGGGGAAGTCGGGCTCGAGCAGGACCTTCGACATGAGCTCGAACATCGGCTCGAAGTGTTTGGAAGGCGTGGAAAGCGACATGATGACGTTCTCTTCGTTCGCGAAGCCACCGACGCTCGCGCCCACGAAGTCGACGGTGTCGCTGATCTGATCGGCCGACATGCCGGCCGCGCCACGGCGAAACAACCGCGCCGCGAAGTCACCCACGCCGAGGCGGTCGAGTGGATCGAACGCGCTGCCTGCACGCATCACCAGCCGCACGGCGACCAGCGGCAACGGCCCGCGAGGCACCAGGTGCACCGTCATGCCGTTGGCCAGCTTGCGGACCTGGTGATCCGGCAGCTTCAGAGGGCGAAGCTTCGGCACTTGTGGGCCCTGAAGCGGCTTTGCCCGCTTCACTGCGACCTTCTTCTTCATGCCGCCACCTCGGTGAGGGGCACGAGCGTGACGACTGATCTCCGCTCAGGAGCGAGGTACTTCGCGGCAGCGGCGCGTACCTGCTCGCC
>JAYTAT010000304.1:0-1790 GCA_043737315.1 Archangium sp. | reverse complement strand
TGTCGACGCGCATGCCGGCCTGAATGAACACCTGGCTGATCACCTGCCACTCGTCGAGCAGCGTGGCCGAGAGCAAGACGCGCGTGTGGGGATCTTCCGCCGGCGCCCGCTGGGGCCGCTGGGTGACGAACTGCCCCTGCGCCTCGAGCGAGGCCGTCAACCGATTGCCCGCGAAGGGCGTGGCCGCCACCCGTACTTCGCCGCTGAACCAGTCGGCGCCGCCGGTGTCCGTGCTGCGCGCCCGGTTGCCTTCGGTGTCGAGCCGCGCAAACCAGCCGCGATACCGGCTGGCGTCGTAGGCGCCGCGGGCGGTGAACGTCACGCGCTCCCACGCCTTCTCGTAACGGAGCTCGGCGAAACCACGCACGTCGGTGTACTCGGTGCCCGGCACGCCCACGGTGGCGCCCAGCGGCGCGGTGGGGACCTGTTTGCGGCGCTGGTTCAGCTTCCCGCTCAGCGTAAAGCCGTTCCACTCGGCCTTCATCGCTGCGCCGAACGCGCGCTCCCCGTCGAGGCCGCGCACGGTGGTGCTGCCAAGCTCAGTGAACGGCGCCCCTTCCGAGAGCATGCCCGCAGACGTGAGCATCAGCGACGCACCGTCCTGGCCGAGGCTGCCGATGACGCGGGCCTTCACGCCGTTCTGGCCGCCAGCGCCCAACACCGCCTCGACGTGTTTCTTGTCGCCCACACGCGCGCGCGGCACCACGTTGATGACGCCGAAGAACGCGCCCGTACCGAAGAGGATCGACGCGGGGCCACGCACCACCTCGATGCGATCGACTGCGGAAAGGTCAGGCTCGAGATCGCGCGCGGTGAACGCCTGGCCTGCCCAGACATCGTTGATGGGGTGGCCATCCCAGAGCACCAGGATGCGGGTGTTGAGATCGCCCGGCGGCTGAAACCCGCGCACGCCCACGTAGGTGTAGATGCGATCGTCGGCGAGGAAGAACCCGCGCACGCCTTGCAGTGCTTCTGCGAGCGTCTGGTAGCCGAAGGCGCGCAGCTCTTCGCGGGTGATCACCGTGACCGAGGCCGGCGCGTCGTCGACCGAGACCGCCTGCTTCGAGGCAGCGCCGACTTTGGGGGGCGCGTAGCGCAGCTCTGCGGTGACGCGCGTCTCGCTGTTGTCGGTGACTTTCACGGGCTGCACGAGCGGAGTCACTTCGTCGCTGCTGACTTCCACCAGGTAGTCGCCGACCGCGAGCGTCAGCACCGTGGGGGTAAAGCCCAGGTCGCGACCATCGATCCGCACCACCGAGTTCTCGCGGTTCGAGGTGACGATCACCTTGCCGGTGGGCCTGGGCTTTTCTGACAAGGCGACCTTCGCGGTGGCCGTCTCGTCGGCTTTCACGTCGACCAGCACCTGCTGCGCGCTGTGACCTTGTGCTTGCACCACGAGCAGGCGCTGACCGGGAGGAAATGAAAGGGTGACGGGCACCCGGCCGAGCTCTGCGCCATCGGCCGACTCCCGAATCACCGCGCCTTCGGGCGTGCCGGTGAACGCGACGCTGCCTTGCACCCGAACCAGGGGCGCTGCGAGTTTCGTTTCGCGCCCGCGCGCGGCGGTGAGCTTGACGCTGCCGAGGCGGTACCCGGTCAGCTCGAGCAAGAGCGTATGCGCGCCCGGGCTGACCGCGATGGTCTGCGGCGTGCGGCCCCGGCTGCCGAGGTCTTTTCGATCGACGTACAGCTCGGCGCCCGGTGGGGTCGAGGTGATGGTCACCAACGCCACCTTGGGGGCGAGCCGCACCAGCGCCTGCTTCACGTCACGGCGATCGGCCTCAGGGAGT
>JAYTAT010000303.1:0-1791 GCA_043737315.1 Archangium sp. | reverse complement strand
CCGGTGGACAGGCTCTGCGCCTCGGTCGACCAGCACCACCGCGCCCTTCGCCGAGGCCCGCTCCAGCGCCCGCGCCACTTCCTTCTGCGTCGACTGCGCCCGCGCGAAGAGGCCTGCTTCGTCGAGACCGCCGTAACCCGACTCGGTGAGCAACAACCGCAGCCGCTCTTCCAGCGGTGCCTGCGCAAAACGCTGCAGTCGCGCCGCTGCCCCCGCGCGCCGCCGCGGCGGATTGACCAGGAGCACCCGGCCGCCCGCAATCGTGGCACCGCGCCCTGCGATCACCTGGGTGCCGCGCAAGATGAAGCGCTGCCCTGGAATGGCCGCCACCGGGGCGGAGAAACGAAGTTGCGCAAAGCAGCGCTCGCCGGGGCGCAGTGACTCGACGTCGACCAGGCGAACCACGGCCTCGACTTGATCGGTCCCCAGCGTCACCTGCTGCCTGCTGCGTCTTCCCAGCGGCGATTCCACCGAGGGCAGCAACGAGAGCTCGACGTCGAGCACCTTCGCCTCGGGCAGCTCACCGGCCCGGGTGAGCACGAGGCCTCGCCGCACTTGAGCCACCTCCAACTCGGGCAGGTTCACCGCGACCCGGTTTCCCGCCACCGCCGCGGTCACGCTGGCGCCGTGCACCTGCAGACCCCGCACCCGCATCGGCCCCGCCAACCCCGGGAGCAGACTCACTTCGTCTTCCGGCGTCAGCCGCCCTGACCAGAGCGTGCCGGTCACCACCAGGCCGAAGCCCTTGACGGTGAAGGCGCGGTCGATGGGCAGGAACACCGGCGCCTCGGGGCCCCGCGCCGCGTCGGGTTCGGCCGTGAGCTGAGCGACCAGCGAATCGATTTCCACCCGCAGCGGGTCGAGCCCTTCGCCCGACTTCGCGCTCACCTGCACGAGCGCTGCGCCTTCGAAGGGCGTGCCTTCGACCAGCGAGCGGAGATCTGCTTCGAGCAGCTCGAGCCAGCCCTCACCCAGGCCCGGCAGGAGATCGGCCTTGGTCACCACCAGCACGCCCTTGCGCACGCCGAGCAGCGTGCAGATGTCGACGTGCTCGCGGGTCTGCGGCATCACGCCTTCATCGGCTGCGATCACCAGCAACGCGACGTCGACGCCGCCGGCGCCCGCGGCCATCGCCTTGACGAAGCGTTCATGACCGGGAACGTCGATGACGCCCACCGTCACGCCCGACGGCAACTTCAGGTGTGCGAAGCCGAGCTCGAGGGTGATGCCGCGGCGCTTTTCTTCAGGCAGGCGATCGGTGTCGATACCAGTCAGCGCCTTGACCAGCGAGGTCTTGCCGTGGTCGACGTGTCCTGCGGTGCCGACGATCATTCACGTGCGCCGGGGGGCACGCGCGGGCTTGCCTTCTTCAGGCTCGAACCGCTGATCCTCGACCACGTCCTGGTAGTCCCAGGGGAAGACGAAGAACTCGGCCGAGGTGACGCCGACGAAGTCAGGCTCGAACTTGCCCGGCCGCGCGATCAACGCCGCGCTCTTGATCGCCTTGGCGCCCTGACTGCGTGCCAGCCGCGTGGCGAACTCGATGCTGTCGCCTGAGCTGGCCACGTCGTCGACGATCAACACGCGCCGGCCCGCGATCTCTTTAGGCATGTCATCGGTCACGCGCGAGGAGCGCCCGGTGTCGCGGCTGCGATGCGTCACGCGCACCGGGTAGAACTCAGCTTTGAGCGCGCTGGCCAGCGCCCCGCCGACGAACACGCCGCCGTGCACCAGGCCCACCACGGCCTCGGCCTTGAAGCTGTGCACCTCACGCGCGAGCGCCTGCACCTG
>JAYTAT010000302.1:0-1791 GCA_043737315.1 Archangium sp. | reverse complement strand
GCTCTTCACGAGCTTCAAGTCACGAATGTCGGTGTGGGCTGCCCACGGCTTGAAGTGCAGGTCGATCGCTCCATCTTCCGTGCGCACGTGCCACGGATCGAGGATCGCGGTGCGGTTCCAGGTGAAGCGCGCGCGCCCCAGCGGAATGAGCTCGGTGCCCAGCCACAGCGCGTTCTCATTCACGTCGTCGCGCGACTCGTTGAAGCCTTCCACCAGGTTGATGCCGATGGGCGTGCCGTCGTCGAGCCGGCCACACACGAACGCCCAGCGCCACGCCGTCTCACGCGCGAGATAGCCGTGGGTGTAATCGAGCCCGCCCACGCCGCCATCGAGTGAGTAGCGGCGGCCGTCTGCTTCCAGCGAGCCGAACGAAAGCAGGCCCGCCCACTTCTGCGTCACGTTCACCACGCCCTTGTCGACCGGCGCGATCACCGTGAGCGGGGGCGCCGCACCCGCGGCCAGCAGATCCCACGAGAGCTCGAGCTTGGGCTTCATGAACGGCACGTTCACGCCCAGCCGCACGTGGCCGTGAAACCGCTCGTCACCGAAGGTTCGCCACGCCTTGAGCTTCGCGTCGGGCCGGCGGAAGGAGACCTCCATGCCCGCGCCGGGGTGATCGTTGACCTGCACCATCGGCGGCGGCAGGCCGAGCACGCCGACATCGGCCAGCACCCTCCCCGACGAGAAGTCGAGCGCGAGCGCGAAGGCGTTGCTCGTGTAGCCCAGGTCGACCACCGCCCAGAGCGCGGCGACCTCACGCGTGGCGATGAAGCCATAGAGCCACTTCTTGTGCATGCGCAGCCGGTCGAGCCGGTTGGGCTGGTAGCTGCCCCGCAGCCGCGAGAGATCGACCACGTCGAGGGCACCCTGAAACGTTCCAAAACGAGGGGCTCCGCCTGCGTCTTCCACGGAAGGCGGCGCCGGGGGCAGCTTCTGATGGCTCATGGTCCCGAAGATAGACCCGGCTCATTCCCATTGCGCGGGTGACGCAGACCTGAGGTCATCAAGGCGTGAACGAGAAGCTGCGCGCTTTCCTGCTGCGACCTCCGGGCCTCGCCTTGCTGGGCGCCTTGATTGCCGCCCCCCACCTCGTGCACGTGCTCCACGGGCCGGCGGTCGAGGCCACGGAGCACCCCGATCGGCCTCTCCAGTTCGAAGGCATGGTGCGCGACGTGTTGTGGGAAAGCCTCGACCGCGACGTGAAGGAAGAGCTCGCTGCGATTGACCCGCGCGAACCCCACGTGAAGTGGCTCGAGCTGCGCGGCGTCGGCACGGCGAGTGATCACCTGTGGGCGTACGGCGCGCCGCTGGCCAGGCTTCTCATCGGGGTGCGGGTCGCCTCTGGCGTGCAGCCGTCCACGAAACGTTCAGAGGAGCCCCGCGCGTGAGCCTGGGTGAACGCCTGTCACGAGCGTGGCTGCAGCACCCGGTGATCGCCTTCGTACGGCATCGCCGCCTGGTGACCTTCTACTCGCAGCTGCACGCGCTCATTCGGGCGGGCATCGCGTTGCCCACCGCCTTCACGCAGCTTGGTGAGTTCGCGCCCGACGCGGCGATGGCCCGGGGGCTGGCAGCGGTGGCGCGTGACGTGCGCGGGGGCGACACCCTGGGCGGCGCGATGCGAAAACACAGCGCGTTGTTCGACGACGCCAACGTCGAGCTGATCGCCTTCGCCGAAGAAGCAGGCCGGTTGGAGCCCATCTGCGCGGGCGTGGTGGACCACCTGGGAAAAGTGCAGGCGCAACGCTGGCAGGCGATCCTCGGGGCGCTCTGGCCGATGTACCTCGGGGC
>JAYTAT010000301.1:0-1791 GCA_043737315.1 Archangium sp. | reverse complement strand
CGAGCGCATCGAGCACACCGCGAACGTGTTCGACGCGCGCGACGAAGTTCTGAAGGTTCGCCGCTGACTTCATCGCCGCCCTGCGCCCGGTCTGAGGCACTTCTTTCCACACGGCTGAATCGCTGCCCGGATGCTGCAGGAAGACCGCGACGTACCCATGCTGGGCCCAGTGTTCCCCCAGGAAGCGGTTGCCTTCGCGCGAGCCACCCAGGCCGTGACTGAACAGAATCACCGGTGACGGACTGTTTGCCGCGGGAATGAACACGCGCACCGGAACACCGGCCACGAGGTCGACGGTCACGGGAGAGGCAGCGAACACGAGCGCACAGAGCAGGGCAGCCATGGTTTGAGCCTCAACACCCAAACCGCTCGAAGGTTGCGGGACTGCCTTGCTGCTCGCGTCACCTGATGCAACCCCCACCGCGGCGCGAGCTTGCAGCGCGAGACGTTGATGCTCCACAGCGAGAACATCTGGCAGGTGAGCTTCTCGAAGTCGGGGCAGGGCCAGTCATTCGATTCGGGAAAGACGAAAGGCGACACGCGCTCCGTGAGTGGGTCGGGGAGAGGGCTGACGCAAACGATCGAGACGCTCGTCGACATTCCCTGCGAGCGATGGCAACACGCGGCCCATGCGTTCGCGGGCGATGTTGGGCTTGATGGTTCTCGTTGGTTGTTCCTCTGCAATGCAGACGATTTCGGTGACGGCTGATCGTTCGGCGGCGACGGCGAACGGAACCGACTCAGTGCTGATCACCGCCACGACCTCCGCGGCCAGTGGCACGGCGATCGACTTTACGGTGAGCGGTGGCGGTCAGGTCTCGACCGCACGCGTGAACGCGGATGGCAGCGGCGTCGCGAAGACCCAGCTGACCTCGAGCACCGCGGGAGCGATCACGGTGACGGCCTCTCTCGGCCAGGTGAGCGCATCGACCACCGTGACCTTCGCGGCAGCGGGCGGCCCGCGGCTGCGTTTCCAGACCTCGCCATCGAACACCATCGCGCAGAACCTGCTGCGGCCGATCCCCAGCGTGGTGGTGGAGGACACCTCGGGCATCGTGACGTCATCCGCCGCGCCGATCACCGTGGCCATCACTGCGGGTTCGTGTGCCGCCGCCCTCGACGCGTCGAGCCTGATGACGGTGAGCGCGGTGCAGGGTGTGGCGAACTTCAATGGGCTCAAGAGCAGCACGCAGGCGACGGGCTGCACCTTGACCGCCACGAGCGGCACGCTGCAGCCGGCGGTCTCGACAGCCTTCGACATCCGGTAAGGCAACTTCCGGAGTGCAGGTGCGACAATCTCGCATGCCCGTCAGCTCAATCACGTCAGTTCGAAGTGGTTCTTCCGGCAACGACGTGAAGGAGCTTCAGCGCGCGCTGAAGGCGAAGGGTTTCGACCCTCAGGGCACGGACGGCAAGTTCGGTGCGAACACCCGAAAGGCCGTCGTCGCCTTCCAGCGAGCGAATGGTCTCGAGCCCGACGGGGTGGTGGGCAAGAACACGCACCAGGCGCTCTTCGGCTCGGCTCCTCAGTCGCCTCGGGTGCCCGCGGGTCCGGTCGATGGTTTCCAGCCGGCAGAGGGTCAGAAGTTCAAGGCGCGAGGCACGGGCTACTACCCCGACAGCTCCCCGCTCGAAGGCGGGTTCGTCGACCGACGTGATCAGCCGCTGCGTACGCTGCAGGATTTCCTGAGCGGCAAAGCGAACTACGTCTCGGTCGCGATGGACTCGAAGGCATTTCCGTACGGCACGAAGCTGCGCATTCCGGAGCTCGAGGCAAAGTACGGCAAGCAG
>JAYTAT010000300.1:0-1791 GCA_043737315.1 Archangium sp. | reverse complement strand
GGCAGCTCCTCGGCGTAGAGCTCGAAGCGCAGTGGATCTCCGCTGTCCGACGAGACCGCCATGCGCAGGTGACCATTGGGCTGCACGCGGCCGCAGCGCCACTCCCGGGTCTTCAGGTTGCGGATGAGCGCGATGCTCCCGGGCAAGAGCGGCGCCGGCAGCACCGCGACCTCTCGCTGGGTCTTCTTCACCACGTCAGGCACCATCTGGAACAAGGCAGGCACGCCCTGCTCGTTGGGATGCACCAGCATCAGCGGCCCCATCATCCGCAAGACGAGCGGGTTCTGCACCTGGCCGAGATCAGAGCGCGTGCCGATCTCAGAGAGGTAGCCGCCGGGAAGAATCGGGGCGATCGCGTCGATCTCAGGCTCGATGCCGCCCATCAAGCTCGCGAGGATGCCACCCAGGGAAGCGCCCGCCACGTAGATGGGCACGTTGGGCCCACCGAGATCGACCACGCCGTCACCATCGAAGTCGCCCGCCAGATCGTTCACACCGTCACGGTTCACGTCGAACGCCCAGCGCCGCTGCCCATCGAATGAACGCAGCACGCGCACCATCTGCATCAGGTCGACGGCCGTCTGTCTCACCGTGTCGCGCGTGTGCGTGACGTAGCCTGTGAAGTAGTCGGCGCCCGAGTCGATGAGGCCATCGCCATTTTGATCGATGCCGCGGCCATCACTCACCATCGCCTGCGCGAGCGGATCGATGCCGTACCGCTGAGTGAGGCCGGTGATGAGCTCACGATCGACCGCGTTGAGGCTCAGCCCGTGGCTCACCGCGTCCATTCCGATGGTCGCAATGCCCGAGCGCGCGAGCGGGCCCATCACCAACAACGCATCGAGCTTCGACCCGCTGTGGCCGTGCATGAAGATCGCCACGGGCGCAGGGCCTGTTCGCACCTTGGGAACCGACATGAGGAAGTCGATCGTCTCGGGCCGGTGAAAGGTCTCCTTGCGGCCGACATCGATGTCCATCACCTGGTCGTAGAGCGGCAGGAACTTCCCGTTCGCGTCGTAGCGGGGAAAAAACTGCGGCGAGACGAACGAAGCCGTCGCGTAGAAATCCACCTCTGACAACCAGCTGTTGAGCAGCGCGGTGGTGGCCGGCGACTGCGAATTCGCGAAGATGTCGATCAGCTGCACGCCGAACTGGAGGAACTGCTCACCCGGCACCGCCTTGGTGTTGCGATTGTCGGGCGTGATGCGGCGCCCATCGGGGATTGCGGTCAAGTCGACCGGGTATTCCTTCTCGA
Source organism: Archangium sp. (assembly GCA_043737315.1). Lineage (GTDB taxonomy): Bacteria > Myxococcota > Myxococcia > Myxococcales > Myxococcaceae > Archangium_A. The sequence goes on along the minus strand of JAYTAT010000300.1, from coordinate 536 downwards.
GGAAAGCCAGCGGGCCCCTGCCGTACAGCCCGTCACGGAAGGCGCGGTAATCCACGGTGATCGACTGCGTGGTGAACGACCAGGTGAACGCCACGTCGCTCATCACCAGGTTGCTCTGGCTCAGACACTCGGTGAGCGGCTGCAACGCGGGCGTCTGCGCCAGGTGGTTGATGTTCACGAAGGGCGAGCGCACCTGCTTGCCGTCTTTGCCGACGAGCCTCGTGGTGAGCACCACCGCGTAGGTGGTCGCTTCACGCATCGGGTAGAGCGGGCGCGCGATGAGGGTGTTGGTCTCTTTCTCGTAGAAGCCGATCACGTCGAAGGGGCCGTTCTTGCCATCGAGGGTGTTGGGGTGATCGAGCACGCCGTCCATGTCGGTGTCTTCGCCGGGGTCCATCACGCCGTCGCCGTCGAGGTCTTCTTCTTCCTGCTCGAAGGTGAGCGTCTCGAGGCTCTGGTGCGGCTCGTCGGGGTAGTACTCGCGATCGTCGAGAACGGTGGGGAAGTGGCCCTGGCCCAGATCGAGCGGCACCGGC
>JAYTAT010000299.1:0-4654 GCA_043737315.1 Archangium sp. | reverse complement strand
GCGGCTCTCGCCATGAAGAACTTCTGCAAGGCGAGCGCGTACTCCTCGTGCGCTCGCAGCTCGACCGAGTCCAGCTGCAGCCGCTTGAAGATCTTGTTTCGCTCTTCCCGCTTCGTGGCCATGAACTTCTGAAAACGCCCGCGCACGCGTGGATCTGACGTGTCGATCGTCATGCGCTCGCCCGTCTCGGGATCTTCCAGGTCGACCACGCCCAGCGCCGGGAACTTGTCCTCGAAAGGATCGTTGACCACCACCGGCACCAGGTCGTGCTTGCGGCCGACGATGCGCAAGCCCTTCTCGTAGTCCTGCGCGATGAAGTCGGAAATCAAGAACGTCACCGTCTTCCGCTTCGCCACGTGCGAGAGGTACGTCAGCGCCTCGTTCAGATTGGTGCCCGTGCCCCTGGGCCTGGTGGTGAGGATGTCGGTGATCAACCGCAGCACGTGGCTCTTGCCCTTGCGCGGCGGCACCACCTTCTCGATGCGATCCGAGAAGAGCACCAGCCCCACCCGGTCGTTGTTCGCGATGGCGGAGAACGCGATCTGAGCTGCCACCTCGGCGCTCAGCTCGGCCTTGCTGCGTTCACCGCTGCCGAAGGTGCCCGACGCCGAGACGTCGACCATCAACATCACCGTCAGCTCGCGCTCTTCGGTGAACACCTTCACGTACGCGTCGTTCATGCGCGCCGTGACGTTCCAGTCGATGGTGCGCACCTCGTCGCCGGGCTGGTACTGCCGCACCTCGGAGAACGCCATGCCCCGGCCCTTGAAGACCGAGTGGTACTGACCCGACAGCACCGAAGAGACCACCTTGCGTGTGGTGATCTCCAACCGGCGAATGCGCTTGATCAGCTCGCGCGGAAGCATGCGCTCAGGGAACTTCGACGCGCTCGAAGATGCGCTGAATGATCCGTTCGGTCGTGAGCTCTTCGGCCTCGGCTTCGTAGGTCAACGAGATGCGGTGGCGCAGCACGTCGAGGCCGATCGCCTTGACGTCTTCGGGCGTCACGAAACCGCGGTGCCGCAAGAACGCGTGCGCCTTGGCGGCCATGGTCAGCGAGATGGTCGCGCGGGGGCTCGCGCCGTACTGAATGAAGTCGGGCAGATCCTTCAAGCCGTACTTGAGGGGCTCACGCGTCGCGAACACGAGGGAGAGGATGTAGTCCTTGACCTTCTCGTCCACGTAGATGCTGTTCATCACCGAGCGCGCGCTGGCCACCTGCTCGGTGGTGATCACCTTCTGCACGCGAGGCACGGCGTCACCCGTCATCTTGTTGAGGATCTCTTTCTCCTCTTCACGCGTCGGGTAGCCGACCTTGATCTTCAGCATGAAGCGGTCGACCTGGGCTTCAGGCAGCGGGTAGGTGCCCTCCTGCTCGATGGGGTTCTGGGTGGCGAGCACCAGGAACGGCGACGGCAGCGGGAAGGTGGTGTTGCCGATGGTGACCTGGCGCTCCTGCATCGACTCGAGCAAGGCCGACTGCACCTTCGCAGGCGCGCGGTTGATTTCGTCGGCCAGCACCACGTTGGCGAAGATGGGCCCCTTGCGCACCGCGAAGCTGGCGGTCTGCTGGTTGTAGATGACCGTGCCCACCACGTCGGCCGGCAGCAGGTCGGGCGTGAACTGAATGCGCTGGAACTGGGCTGCGATCGCGTCGGCGAACGTGCGCACGGTCAGTGTCTTTGCGAGGCCCGGCACGCCTTCCAGCAGCACGTGGCCGTTGCAGAGCAGCCCGATGAGCAGGCGCTCGAGCATCGGCTTCTGGCCGACGATGACCTTCGCGCATTCCTGGAGCAACGGCTCGATGAAGGCGGATTCCTTCTGCACCGCCTCGGTGATCGCCTTGATGTCGGTATTCATTTTCTTTGGGTCGCTCCGCCTCGGCGCATCTTTGGCTGCGCTTCAGCTGCTTGGGCCAGCTTCGCTGGGACGGCCTCGCTCCTGTTAGCGGAGCTGTTCCAGCTTGGTGCGCGCGTCGCTCTGCAACTCAGGCCGCACGTCGGGCGCGTTGGAGGCCACGTAGCGCTGGTAGTACGCCCGCGCGTCGTCGATGCGGTTCATCCCCCGGTACGACTCGGCGAGGCCGTAGAGCGCATCAGAACGCGCCGGGTCGAGCTTGAGCGCGTACTGATAGTCGACCGCCGCTTCCGCGAACCGGCGCAGGCCGATCAACGTCGAACCACGCGCCACATAACCGACGGTGAGCGCGGGCTCGAGCTTGAGGCTCTCGTTCAAATAGTTGAGCGCCTCGCCATACCGGCGCTGCTGGATCAACTGCACGCCGCCTTCGTAGTACTGGCGCGCCTGGGTGCGGGTCGACTCGGCGACGGGGCCGGTGCCCGGGGCCTTGTTGGCCTCCTGCGGTGAACCACCCCCGGTCTGATTCATCTTCTGCTGCGCGCGCGCGATGTTGTCGGCCGCGCTCTTGCGCACCGAGGCGTCGGGCGAGACCTGCTGCACGGTGTTCCAGCGTTCGATCGCCTGCGAGTAGTAGCCGAGCACCGCGTAGGCGTTGCCCAGCTTGAAGAGCGCTTCGACGTCGCTCGGGTTGCCGTTGACCGCGTCCTGATACGCGAAGCTCGCCTCGCGGTACTTCTTCTCGGCCCACAGCTTGTCGCCTTCAGCGACCTTCTTGGCGGCGATGGCACCGAGGTTGGTGGCGGGCGCGGCGACCGGGGAGGGCGCAACCGTCGTCGGCGCGGGCGTCGGGTTTGCAGCCACCGGAGCGGGAACAGGCGCGGCAGCCTTCAGCGCGGTGATCGACTCCTTGGCCTTGTCGACCCACTTCTGCTCCGTCGCCCGGGTCTCTTTCTTCAGGTACGTCTCGTACGCGGCGATGGCCTTGTCGTTCTGGCCGGCGCCCTTGTACGACTCCGCAAGGCCATAGAAGCCGTCGGGGTCCACCTGATCGAGCGCGGTGTACTTCTCGTACGCCTGCGCTGCGACGAGAAAGTCAGACGACTTGCGCGCCGCGTAGCCAAGGTTGAACCACGCGAGCTTGAAGGTCGGGTCGGCCTCGGTAGCCGCGCGGAACTGGGCCAGCGCCTCAGGCGCCTTCTTCTGCTTGAAGAGCACGCTGCCCAGGCCATTGATCGCCGGCGCGTAGCCAGGGGTCGCTTTGATCGCGTCCTGGTAGGCCGCGGCCGCCTCATCCAACTTGCCGGCCGCCAGCCCCGCTTCACCCTTCTCGAACGCCGCTTTCGCAGCAGGGGAAGGCGTGGCCGCGAGGCTCGCCATCGACATCACGAACACCAGAAAAACCAGCGTCTTGCGCATGTTCAAAGTCTCCAGCGGGGGGTCGGCCGACCTGTGCCCACATCAACGCGAGAAGGGTTAGCAAAGTTCACTACCGGGTGCACTCGTAGTGGCTCGGCATCGGCAAGACGATCACTTCACCTGCAACTGGGGTCTCTTCTTGAGCAACGAAGGCAGGCTCAGCACCACGATGGCGCTGATGACCAGGCCCGCCCCGATGGCTTCGCGCCAATCGAGCACCTTGCCCACGCCCAGCGCCCACAGACTCAAGGTGGCCACCACGCCGGCCAGCATGCTGGAAGCGCGGTTGACCGGCACCGAGAAGGTGTTCTCGCGCTTGTCGAGAAGCACCAGCGCCCCGAAAATTCCCGTGCCCTGGCTGAGCACGCCGATGCAGATGGCGAGGAACGCCTGGCTGGTGAAAGGAAACTCGAGGAAGCCGCGGCGAATGTTGTCGAACTCACCCCCGCCGATGACCGCGAGGATCGTCAGGCCCGAAAAGGCGGCGGGCGTGGAGACGAGCTGCTCTTCGACGAAGTAGCGGCGGGTGACCTCGAGTGATTCGCTCTTGGCCAGCTTCGACATGAAGCGCAGGCGAATGAAGTACGCGCCGAGGTAGGCGCCCACGTCGATGACCGCCAGCAGCGGCAGCGTGAACGACTCATCGCGGCCGATCATCGTCACCAGCAGCGAGCTCAAGGTCAGGCCGGTCGCCACCCACGACGGCCACTTCACCGGCCGCTTCGAGATGGCATCCACGACCGGCGCGATCATCAGCACACCGCCGCGCAGCAGCAGCATCATGAAAACGATGCTCACGCCGCTGATCGTGTACGCGAGCGTGGTGGTGGTGAGAATGGTCGCGCCGCACAGGCCCGAGAGCGCGGTCCACCGCGTCGGAAAGGGGATCGACAGCCGGCCGAACTGTTTGCGACCAGCGCTCCTCCACCAGCCCGTGGCGTAGAGGAAAGCGACCATCGCGAAGAACGACGCGAGCGTGGACAGCGGGAGAATGGTGTTCCCCGGCACCTTGTCGCCCAGCTTGCCGTCAGACAGCGCCTTGGTGAGCGCGGAGTACGGGGCGTAGGCCGCGAAGTATCCGAAGGCCCACCACCAGATGCTGACGTGTTTTTCCGGGGGCGCGGTCAAGTCGGGGGGAGTTTGTCACAATCCTGCAACATGTCTCGCTCTCCCCCCGCGGAACGCCCTCAGAGCGAAGCGAGCGACTGCTTCGCCGCGGCCACCACGTGCGACGCCGTCAGGCCGTACTGCTCGAACAAGATCGCGTCAGGAGCCGACGCGCCGAACTTGTCCACGCCCACCGCCACGCCGTGATCGCCGATGAAGCGCTCCCAGCCGAAAGTGACGCCCGCCTCGACCGACACGCGCGCCTTCACCG
>JAYTAT010000298.1:0-4655 GCA_043737315.1 Archangium sp. | reverse complement strand
GCGCAGAGCTGGTCTCTGGGCTCGACGTCGCTGTGACCACGCTCAACGAGCCCAACGTGTTGCTGCTCGGTGGCTATCTGGCCGGCGCGATGCCTCCGGGGTTGTCGGACGGACGCAAGGCCTTCGCGGCGATGGCCAACATGGTGCGCGCGCACGTGATTGCCCGGCACGCGCTCATCGATCGATGCGGGCCGCTGGAGATCGGCATCGCGCAGAACATGCTGCTCTTTGCGCCCACCCGGCGGTGGCATCCACTCGATCACGCGCTCTCGCGACTGGCCGAAAGCAACTACAACCACGCCTTCCTCGAGACGTTGTCGACCGGCGTGCTGAAGCTGCAGATGCCGGGCTTCACCGCGGGCCGCGAGCAGATCGACGGCGCGGCGAAGTCGACCGAGTTCACCGGGCTCAATTACTACACACGCGCGCACCTTCGCTTCGTGGCCAAAGCGCCCTTCGTTCAGTTCGAGTTTCTCGATCACCACACGCGCGGCCTGACCGACATCGGCTGGGAGTGGTACCCCGAAGGCTTCGGGCAGATCCTCCGCCAGCTCAAGCGCTACGACCGCCCGGTGTGGATCACCGAGAACGGTCTCGACGATCGCACCGGCACCCGCAGGCCGCAGTACCTCTACGAGCACTGGCGCGAGCTGCTGCTGGCCCGCGCAGACGGCGTCGACGTGCGCTCGTACCTGCACTGGTCGTTGATGGACAACTTCGAGTGGCTCGAGGCGTGGGGCCCGCGGTTCGGCCTCTACCGGGTGGATCGCGCCACCATGGAGCGCCAGTGGACCCCTGCCTGCGAGTACTACCGCACCGTCGCCACCACGCGCCGATTGACGCCCCCCGCACCGGCAGAGCAGAAGTCGGCAGCATGATGCTCGCCACCGTCTTGATCGACCCGCCCACCACCTTGTTCGGCGGCGCCATTCTCGCGCTCATCTCGATGAAGCTGGTGCGAACCCGGGGCGTCGACGAGGTCTGGCGCGTAGGTCAGCTCTCCTTTCTGTGGGGCCTGGTCTACGCGCTCTCGGTGGGCTGGCACTTCTTCTTCCGCACCGACTGGATGTTCTTCTACGCGGTGGACACCTCGTCGTTGCCGTTGGTGCCGCTCTTCGCGCTCTTCGTCTTCGTCTGCGCGACGTGGGGCGGCATCGGCGGCCTGAGCGTGGCGGCGGCGCTGCATGCCCAGAAGACGGCGCTGGCCTGGCTCGCCTTTGCAGGCGCCCTCCTGGGGTTCGTGTTGTTCCTCTTCATCACCCTCGATCAGTACAAACACGTGGGCACCCGGGCTGAATACCTCGCCGGTACGGCGAAGTTGATCACCGATGATCCAAACTGGGTGATGGCTTCCAACGTCTCGCCCGCCCTCTTCGGCATCGCCGCGGTGGGCATCATCGTGTTGCAGGTGCGCAGAATGCGCGCTTCGTGAGTGAAGCCCAGCCGCCCTTGATGGCCCGCGTGGGCCGCCGCTATTTCGAGTCGCGTTCGTCGACGATGAAGGCGCTCGCATCAGGTGACGCGCTGCATGTGCTCAACGCAGCAGAACAACGCGCGCTGCGCCGGGTGGAGTTCGGGGCGATCGGTCGCGCTGCGCTGGCGGGTGCCTTGTCAGGTGGTGCGTGTGCGGCAGCCGAAGTATTCGCCGACCTCGAGTTCGCCAACGACCCGGTCGCCTATTGGACGCTGATGGGCGTGGTCACGGTGGTCGCTTCGGTGGCCGAGATCGCCTTCATCTACTGGGAGACCCTGCGCTCGGTGCATGAGCTGGCGCGCGTGGCGGGCATCGAGCTGTTCGGCGCGGACCGCAAGTCGAGTGACGAGGCGTTGATCGACGCGCTGGCCCGCGCCGCGCTCGAGCTGCCCAACCCCGTCGATTCGAAGGTGGGCGTCAACCCGCACCGCGAAGCCAAGAAGTGGCGGCTGATTCTCATCTCGCTGGCGTACAAGGCGAAGGTGGGGGTGACGAACTTCGTCGCCAAGCTGCTCATTCGCCGGGTGCTCAGCCGGATCGCGCTGCGTGGCCTGCTGCCCTTCGTGGCGCTGCCGGTGACCGCGTTGTGGAACGGCCTCGTGATGTGGATGGTGCTGCGGGAAGCCCGCATTCGCGCGATGGGGCCCAGCGCCATCGCTGAGCTGGTGAAGGCGATCTTCGAAGACGCGCCCGCGCTGTCCGAGCAGGGCAAGCTCTCGGCGGTGCGCGCGGTGGCCAGCGCGATCGTGCGCACGCAGGATCTCCACCCGAACCTGGTGCGCCTGCTCAGCTCGGTGGCCCGGCACGCGGGTGACACCGGCAAGAACGAGCTCGACGACGTGGAGCTCTTTCTTTCGAACCTCAAGACCCTCGAGGCCGCTGAGCTGCAGGTCAGCCTGCAGGTGCTCGCCGTGGCCTGCGTGGTCGATGGCAAGCTCAGCTCCCGCGAGAAGAAGCTGTGGAGTGACGCCCTGGTCGCCGGCGGCCGCACGGTGGATCTGCGCAACGTGGAGCGCCTCTCGAGGGCCTTCGTGCGCGGGGAAGGCTTCGCCGACGACGTGCTGCGCCTCATGTAACGCATTGGGTGCGAGCCACGGCGCGCTGAGTTACCTTCGGGCTCTCATGGCTATCAACACCGCCCCCTCGTTCATCTCGCAGCTTTGTTTCGGCTCCATCGAGGAGGACCAGATCCTCCCCTACCCGAAGATGAAGGACACTGATCAAGAGGTGTTCAAGAACATTCGCGGGTCGATCGAGCAGCTGCTCAAGCCCCACGAGAAAGATTTTCGCGAGTGGGACGCCAAGGGTGAGATGCCCGATTCCTTCATCGAAGAGATGAAGCAGTTCGGTCTGTTCAGCCTGCTCATTCCCGAAGCGCACGGGGGCATGGCGCTGTCGACCACCGCCTACTCGCGCACGCTGCAGGAGCTGGCGCAGTACGACGGCTCGGTGGCCGTGACGGTCGGTGCGCACTCGTCGATCGGCATGCGCGGCCTGCTGCTGTTCGGCACCGATGAGCAGAAGGCCAGGTGGTGCCCCAAGCTCGCCACCGGCGAGATGATCGCGGCGTTCTGTTTGACCGAGCCGGGCGCGGGCTCCGACGCGGCGAGCATCAAGACCACCGCGGTGCTCGACGGCGACCACTACGTGCTCAACGGCAGCAAGTTGTGGATCACCAATGGAGGCATCGCGCAGTTCTTCACGGTGTTCGCCAAGACCGGCGGCCAGGCCGAGCGCGGTCACATGACGGCCTTCGTGGTCACCCGCGACATGGAAGGCGTCAGCACCGGCCCGCACGAAGACAAGATGGGCCTGCGCGCGTCGAACACCACCACGGTCATCCTCGAGAACGTGCGCGTACCGAAGAGCCACGTGCTGGGTGAGGTCGGCAAGGGCTTCAAGGTAGCGATGAAGATCCTCAACTCGGGCCGCACGGGCCTGGGTGGCGGCTCGGTGGGCGCGATGAAGAAGATGATCGCGCTGGCCACCAAGCAGGCCAAGGATCGCGTGCAGTTCGGCAAGCCCATCGCCGAGTACGGCCTCATCAAGCAGAAGCTCGGCAACATGGTGGTCGATTGCTACGCGACGGAATCAGCCGTCAACATGGTGAACCACTTCATCGACGGCGGGCACGAGGAGTACGCGGTCGAGGCGGCCATCACCAAGGTGTACGGCTCAGAGGCGATGTGGCGCACCATCGACGAGGCGCTGCAGATCGCCGGCGGCAACGGCTTCATGCGCGAGTTCCCCTACGAGCGGGCGCTGCGTGACGCGCGCATCAACCGCATCTTCGAAGGCACCAACGACATCTTGCGGCTCTTCATCGCGCTGACGGCGATGAACGAGGTCGGCAGTGAACTCAAGGAACTGGCCAGCTCGCTCAAGGGCATCTTCGACAACCCCATCAAGGGCTTCGGCGTCATCTCTGACTACGCGCGGCGCCGGGCGTCGCTGGCCACCACCTACGTGAAGCGCGACAAGGCGGTGTTCACCAAGCTGCACCCGGCGCTCCACAAAGAGCAGGCCGTCTTTCAGGATCTCACGCGAGATCTGGCCACCTCGGTCGATCGCATTTTGCGCAAGCACGGCAAGAACATCATCGGCAAGCAGTTCGCCAGCCGCCGCATGGCCGACATGATGATCGACTTGTTCGTGTTGTCCTGCACGATGGCGCGCGTCTCGACGGCGGTCACCGAGAAGGGCGCCGCGGCGGTCACCAAGGAGCTTGAAATTCTGCAGGTGCTCACCGGCCAGGTGCGTCAGCGCGTGCGCCTGAACCTGAGCCAGATCGACGACAACGACGACGAGTACGTCAAGTCGCTGGCTGACCACGCCCTCGATGCCGAGCGTTACATCTGGGACAACGTCACCTGATGCTCAGGGCAGGTGACCTTGGGCCCCATCCCGCGGGTGTGCTAGCTGACAAGGGGAGCATGAGCACCGCCCTCGCCGAAATCGCCGTCGCCCCCAGCCAGCGCTCCGAGAAGGAGTTGCTGCTGGCGAGCCGTTCCTTCACTGAAGAGAACCGCAGCAAGAGCTGGGTGCTCACCCTGAGCACTCTTGCGATCCTCGCGGGCCTGACTGCCGGCGCGATGTTCTCGCCCTGGTGGCCGCTGCGGCTGGCGTTCTCGTTGGTGGAAGGCCTCACCATCGTGCGCGTGTTCTGCTTGTTCCACGACTT
>JAYTAT010000297.1:0-4662 GCA_043737315.1 Archangium sp. | reverse complement strand
GCCGGGAACAGCGCGAGTCGGTCGAAGACTTCCGGCTGCGCAATGAAAAGGTGCTCCAGTCGGTCGGCGTGACCGTCGCGGTCAACATCGCCCAGAACGACCTGAGCGGGCTCGACACGCTGATTGCCCAGTTCTCGGACTCGATGCGTGAGCGCGACTTGAAAGAGCTCGCGGTGCTCGACGATCAAGGCCGGGTGCTCGCGCACAGTGACCCCGAGCGGTTCAACACCATCGCCAGTGACGCCTTCAGCCAGACCGCCACGCAGGTCGAGGGCATCACCTGGGAGCAGCAGGGCGAGTCGTTTCGCATCTCGGTGCCAGCGGTCTCAGGCATTCGCTGGGGCACGGTGACCGCCACGTATTCGTTGGAACGGCTCAGTGCACACCTCGAACGCACCCGCCTGCGCCTGGGCATCACCTCGGCGGTGCTCTTTCTGGTGCTGGGGGCCATTCTCTTCGTAGGGCTCGATCGGCTGGTGGTCAGGCCCGTGCTCACCCTGCAGACCGCCGTTCGCCGAATGGGTGAGGGGCACCTCTCGACCCGCGTTCCCCCGCTGCGCGGGTCTGAGCTGGGCGAGCTGACCAACACCATCAACCGCATGGCCTCTGCGCTCCAGCACGAGCGGGAGAACCTCGAACGTTCCGTCACCGAACGCACCAGGGAGCTGCAAGACGCCAACGCGCGGCTCGAGCGCCTGGCGGTCACCGATGGCCTGACCGGGGTGTTCAATCACCGCCGTTTTCAAGAGCAGCTGCAGGCAGAGATCCTGCGCTCCGAGCGCCACAAGCGGCCGATGGGCGTGCTGATGGTCGACGTCGACTTCTTCAAGAAAGTGAACGACGCGATGGGGCACCCGGCGGGCGATGAGCTGCTGCGCCGCCTGGCCGAGGTGTTGAGCATCGATCTGCGTCAGACCGATCTCATCGCGCGGTACGGCGGTGAAGAGTTCGCGGTGTTGCTGCCAGAGACCACCAAGAGTGAGGCGATGCAGGTGGCTGAACGCATGCGCATCGCGGTGGAAGAGAAGATCAACGACGGCAAGACCTCGTGGCCTTCGAAGGTCACCGTGAGCATCGGGGTGGGCACCTTTCCTGAAGACGGCAAGAGCGGCGCGCAGGTGCTCTCGGCGGCGGATCAGGCGATGTACGTGGCCAAGCGGCAGGGCCGGAATCGGGTGATCGGCGCGCGTGGGGTGATCGCGTGAACCGCGCCACAGCGGTGTTGCTGGGGCTCTTGATGCTCTCGTGCACCGACCCCGTCGTGGTGCTGCCGCCGCCGTCACGCCGGGTGGTCAGTCCGGTCGCGGTGTTCTCGCCCCCTTCTGGCTTCACGAAGCTGCGCTTTGGCCTGGTCCCCTTCCTCGCGGCCCAGACCATGACGGCGACGCACCAACGCATGGCCGATCACCTGGCGAAGTCGCTCTCGGTGCCCGTCGAAATCATCGTCGGCGACAGCTACGGCGACGCGATCGATCGCCTCGGGCGTGGTGAATTCGATCTCGTCGAACTCAGCCCACTGGCCTACGCCGAGGCGAGCAGCCGCATGAAGTTGAACTGCCTTCTGCAGACGATCGCCGACGGCTCAGCCACGGCCTCGGGCTACATCTTCGTGCGCGATGACAGCCCCCGGCGCACCATCGAAGATCTCAAGGGCGCCCGCTTCGGCTTCGTCGATCCCATGTCGACTTCCGGATCGTTGATGGCGAGGAAGCTGCTCAAGGACAAGGGCTTCGACCTCGATCGTGATCTCGGCAAGACCGAGTACCTGGGCAACCACGAGGCAGTGCTCATGGCCGTGTTGGAGGGGCGGGTGGATGCCGGTGCGACCTATCAAGGCTCATTTGGTGCCCTGCGACGCGCGAGGGGAATCGACCCGCTCTCGTTTCGGGTGATCGCCAAGACGCCGCGCACGCCCCGCGACATCTTTTGCGTGCGGGCTGATCTCCCGAAAGAGATCGCCGATGCGATCACCGCTTCGTTGATGCCTCTGTCGGGCCGTGACCGCGCCGGCCGGGAGATCCTGGGGCCCTTGAGCCTGAACGGCTTTTTGCCCGCCAACGACGATGCGTACGACCTGGTGCGCTCGGTGGCCGCGGAGTTGAAGAAGTGACCGTGCCCCTCGCGGTGACGGTCACCGCGAAACAACGTGGCCGGCAGCTCCCCACGGCGAAGGCGAAGGCGGGGCAGTGGGGCCTGCCGTTCTTCTCGTTCGACCGCGCTGACGGTATTCCACTCAGTGAGCGCATCGGCACCGTGGCCGAGGCGTTCCTGGTGCTCGGGGGCGATGGGTGGACGCTGCATGACGCCAGCGGCTCTTTGTATTTCTCCCCGGGCACCGCGGCGCTGCGCGTGCGGAGGATCGGCACCCCGAAGCAGGATGAAGACGTGCTGGTGCGGCTGTGTGAGCTGCAGCCTGGTGACTCGGTGCTCGATGGAACGCTGGGGCTGGGTTCCGACGCGCTGATCTGCGCGCGGGTGGTGGGGCCCAGGGGCAGGGTGATCGGCGTCGAGGCTTCGCTGCCGCTGTTCGTGCTGGCCAGTGAAGGGCTCAGGCGTGACGCTCCGTTCCCCGACAGCGCGGCGATCGACGTGAGGCACGGCACGGCGCTCGAGGTGCTCCGCTCGCTCGAATCGCACAGCCTCGACTGCGTGATCTTCGACCCGATGTTCGACCTGCCCAAGGCGTCGACGCCCTCGTTCAACATGTTGCGCCGCCACGCCTCGCACGAGCCACTCGACGAGGTGACGCTGGCTGAAGCGCGCCGCGTCGCGAAACGTTGGGTGGTGGTCAAAGGCGGCCGCTACGGCAAGGAGTTCGAGCGGCTCGGGCTGACGCCGCTGCGGCTGACCCGCTTCAAGCCGCTGGTCTGGGCCCGGGTGCCCGGGTCGGGTTGAAGGCCTGACTCAGGGAATATCAGCCGAACGGTTCGCGCCCTTGGGCAGACCTTCACTGCCCAGCGTCGCGAGCCTGAACGTGGTCGCCGTCTCGTGCGGCATCAGCTCGCGCTGACTTCGGTAGTAGTGCAGCGGCGAGTAGAAGATGAGGTTCGACACACGCGACGTGTAGAGACACGCGTACTGCTCGACCTGCTCACCGAAGCGGGAGTTTTCGTTGCCTTCCTTGAAGTGCAGCCCCCAGAACGGGTTGAAGCCCTTCTCGATGTCAGCCTCGAGGATCTTCGCGATCTCGGTGCATTCCCGCATCGCCCGCCGCAACCGGTCGAGCTCTGCCTTCACCGACTTGAAGTTCGCCTCGAGCTCGGCCGTGAGCTCGGGTGACGGGTGCTCTTTCTGCAGCCGCCGTTCGATCTGATTGAGCTGCGCCTTGCGCGGCGCGATCTCGTCATCGAGGCGGGCCTGAAGAGACTCCACGCCCTGCAGCCGGTCGACCTCGGTGCGGCGTGACTCGAGGTAGTCGAGCTCGTCTTCGATCTCCTGAACGATCATGCACGTGCGCCACATCGAGGTCTTCTTCGACTTGAGAATGTCGCCGTAGATGTGGTCGCCGACGTACAGCACGGCATCGCCGCGGTACCCGGTGATGCGCTCGAAATCGATGAGGTTGCCGCCCTGATACACCTTGCCGCGGTCGAGCTCGGTGGCCTCGCCCAGCACCTTGTTGTCGTCGCTTTGCGGATCGATCGAGAGAAACGGCCGCTGCTCGCTGAAGAAGCCGGGCTTGGCACCACCGGTGACGATGAAGTCGAAGTAGTTCTTCCAGCTCGGGTATTCGGGGAGCACGCCGTCGAGCAGGTACGACATCACCGCGTTCGTGTAGTCCCACAACGAGTTGGTGAGCACGAACAGCTTCTTGCCGCCCGAGCGCAGCTTGTGGAGCGCAGGCCCGAGCTCCTCGTCTTTGAAGATGTACTTGCCGAGGTCGGCGCGGATGATCTTCTTGAGCGAGTTGTCGCGGTGCACCGTGTCGATCGCCTCGCGGATGTCGTCGTACAGCTTGCGGTAGTCGAGCGGCTTGCCGAGCCTGGTTTCGTACAGCTCGATGATGCCCGCCAACAGGCACGCCTCGGGCAACGCGAAGAGCGTGTCGATCCACGCGTAGTCGGTGCTCTTCATGCGAATGCGTTCGTTGCGGTAGAGGCGCTGGATCTCTTCGTCGGGGAGCAGCCGGCGCCCGTGATACGCGCGGCCGACGTGACCGAAACGATCGATCTTGAGCAGGTTGCCGCGCACCTTGTCGACGAACACGCCGCGCAAGACGAAGCTGTGATCGTACGGCACCTGGCGAACCTCTTCGGGGTACCCGCAGTTGGCGATGAGCCGATCGACGGTGAGATCGTACGAGAGCTGCTCGAGCCTTCGCAGGTGGTAGATCGCCAGCGTGTAGTCCATGTCGAAGCCGATCAAGTCGACCTTGGCCATGTGCAGGTTGCGGTTGACGAAGACCTGGCGCGGCACCGGCGTGTCGTTTCGGGGGCCCTGCTTCAAGATGCGCTGAAGCTCTTCGTCGCCCAGCAGTTCTTTCGCGCGCAGCTCGGCGGCTTCGGCGGGCTGACGATCGAAGGGGGTGCGGAAGCTGCCGTGAATCGAGTCCAAGTTTTTCCTTTCGCTGACTGCGCGTGACACATTTCTACCCACGATGGCGGCGCGTCGCAGCAACGACGACGAGGGACGTGAGCTCAGAGTTCGCGTCACCGAGTTGGA
>JAYTAT010000296.1:0-4673 GCA_043737315.1 Archangium sp. | reverse complement strand
GCATGGGTGAGATGAATGCCCACATGAGTTTCCGGGGGCGAGCAGGGGGAAAGTTCTCGCCGGACGGATCTGCTCGCGTACCATTCTGCATATCTATGGCGAGAGCTGGACCCGCAGGGGGCGCGCGGAACGAGAAGAAGTCAGAAGGCGTGACTGATGGACCCGTGCCGGTGGTCGTGATGGGGCTTGGTTTCATCGGTCAGGAAATCGCCCGAGCCGCCCTCCAATCCGAAGAACTCGAGTTGATCGGCGCTGTCGACAAGTCACCGTCGCTGGCCGGTAAAAAACTCTCAGACGTGCTGGGCATGCCCGCAGGCACCTTCAAGATCAGCTCGACGTTGGGGCAAGCGGTCGGCCGTAGAAAGGGCGTGGTGTTGTTGCACGCGACGGGCTCGAAGCTCCCCGCGGTGACCGATCAGGTGCTCGAGGCGCTCTCGCTGGGCATGCACGTGGTCAGCACGTGCGAAGAGCTCTCTTTCCCCTGGTTCAACCACGCCGAGCTCGCCGACAAGATCGATCGCGCGGCGCAGAAGGCGGGCACCACGGTGCTCGGTACCGGCATCAACCCCGGCTTCGTGATGGATCGCCTGGTCGCCACGTTGGGTCAGGTGTGCGGCCCCATTCGCCACGCGAAGGTCTCGCGGGTGGTCGACGCGCGAAAGCGAAGGCCGGGTCTGCAGCGCAAGGTCGGGGCGGGCCTCACCGAAGACGAGTTCTTCGCCCTGGTCGACAAAGATCTGGTCGGTCACGTGGGCCTGGTCGAGTCGGCCGCGTTGTGTGCGCTCGGCCTGGGCATCGACTGCGACGACTACGAAGAAGAACTCACGCCCGTCTTCGCGGAAGAAGAGATCACCGGCGGCGCCTTCCCGGTGAAGAAGGGCCGGGTGGCCGGCATTCACCAGGTCGCCATCGGCCTCGCTGATGGGCAAGAGCGCGTGCGCCTCGAGCTGACCATCGCCGTCGGAGCAGACGAGCCGGGCGACTTCATCGAGCTCGACGCCGATCCTCCGGTGCGCATGTCGATCCCCGGTGGGTTGTCCGGTGATCGTGCGACCGCCAACCTCGTCGTCAATGCCGCGCCGCGGGTCTCTGCCGCCCAGCCCGGCCTGCTCACCGTTCTGGAGTTGCCCGCAGCCCGCTGATCTTCGATGTCAGGAGTGCACCGACCGATGCTCGATCGCAACGCCGTGGGACGCACGACGCCGCCAACGCTGTGTGAAGTCGAGAAGGGCGCCATCCGCCGGTTCGCCGAGAGCCTGGGCGATTACAACCCGAGCTACTTCGACGCGGAGTACGCGCGCGCCTCGGGTTTCCCGGGCATCGTGGTGCCGCCTTCGTTTCCGCTCGCGTTCACCGCGAGCATCGATCTGCGTGAGCTGCTCGGGGTGCCGGGCAAACACCTGCTGCTGGCAGAGTGGACGGTCGAATACGAGCGCCCGGTGATCGCAGGCGATCGCCTGCTGATGACCAGCCGGGTGATCGAAGTGGGTGAACGCCCCAGCCCTGCAGGCCGGGTGGAAGTGGCGGTGATCGAAGACGAGGGCCGCGACGAGCGTGGTCACCTGGTCTTGAAGGTGCGCCGCACGTACGTCGTGCGCACCACGAGGGAGAGCTGATGCCGCCCCGCAAGCTGTACTTCGAGAACATCCGCATCGGTGACGAGCTGCCGGCGATGGCCAAGACGCCCATCGATCGGGTGCAGCTCGCCCGCTATGCCGGTGCGACCGGTGACTTCAACCCCGTGCACGTCGACGAGATGGCTGCGCGTGGGTTCGGCATGCCGTCGGTGGTTGCTCCGAACACCATCGGCATGGGTTTTTTGGGTCAGCTGGTGGGTGACTGGGCCCGGGGCGCGCATGTGAAGCGGCTGTCGTGCCGGTTCTCTCGCATGCTCTGGCCGGGTGACACGCTGGTCTGCAAAGGCCGCGTCGCCGATCGCCACGGGCAAGACGGAAAGTACTTCCTCGAGCTCGATGTGTGGGCCGAGAACCAGACAGGTGGTCTGGTCATTCGTGGCAACGTGACGTTGAAGGTCTTCTATTCGGTGGAAGATGAGAACCGCTTCCGCATGGGTCAGCCGCCGCTCATCGTGAACGTGCCGCGTGAATCGATTCGCACCGCGCCGCCTCCCACGCCAGCACCGGCGGTGAAGGGCAAGAAGGCGAACAAGCCCGTGCAAGCCGCGAAGACGGGCAAGCCCGCCAAGGCCGTGAAGAAGGCGAAGCCGGCTTTGAAGGCGAAGAAGAAGAAGTAGTAGTCCCGCCGCGCTGACCGCCCCGTTCTCGCTCTGTGCGTGCGCAGCGCGATCCGACAGCTGCGCGCAATCACCGAAACTTATTGCGAACAGTCGCAGGTCAACGCACTGCGTCGCAACCCGTTGACTTCGAAATCAACCTTCGTCGAGTATGCGACGCGCCACGTCATTACGTGAGTGTTGGTCCTTTTCAGGGAGCTGTTCATGGCTGCAGGAATCAACCGGTACAAAGCTGACCTCCGAGAGATGTTCTTCGTGCTCTTCGAGCAGTACCCCTTCAGCGCGGTCGCCGGAAAAGGTCACTACGCCGACTGGGATGAGGAGACGGCGAAGGCCGTGGTGAAAGAGGCCTACCGGTTCTCCACTGAAGTGCTCGGGCCGCTCAACGCCTCGGGTGACCAAGAGGGCTGCAAGGTCGTCGACGGCCGGGTGATAACGCCCAAGGGCTTCAAAGACGCCTGGAAGAAGTTGTTCGAGGCCGGCATCAAGCAGATCTCGGTGCCCAGGGAGTTCGGCGGCCAGGAAGCGCCCACCGCGCTCTACGCAATCGTGGAAGAGATCACGAGCGGCTCGAACACGGCCTTTGGCATGTACCCCGGTCTCGCGGGCGGAGCAGCGGAGGTGATCGCCCACTTCGGCACCGAGCCGCAGAAGAAGCTCTACGCCGAGCCCATGTTCAACGGCACCTTCGGTGGCACCATGTGCCTGACCGAGCCGCACGCGGGCTCAGACGTGGGCAGCGCCAGCAGCAAGGCCTTCAAGCAGCCCGACGGCACGTACAAGGTCACCGGCAACAAGATCTACATCTCGGGCGGCGATCACGACATGGCCGACAACGTGGTGCACCTCGTGCTCGCGCGCGTCGAGAACGCACCGCTGGGCACCAAGGGCCTCTCGTTGTTCATCGTGCCGCGCGTTCGGGTGAAGCCCGACGGCACGTTGGGTGAGTTCAACGACGTCACGGTCGCCGGCATCGAACACAAGATGGGCATCAACGGCTCGGCCACCTGCTCGCTCAACTTCGGCGAAAACGGCAACTGCATCGGCGAGCTCGTGGGCACCGTCGAGAACCAGGGCATGCCGCAGATGTTCAAGATGATGAACGGCGCGCGCATCGGCGTCGGCATTCAGGGTGTGGCCGTCGCGGGCAGCGCGTATCTGAACGCGCTCGAGTACGCGAGGGATCGCAAGCAGGGCTCGCACTTCACCCAGTGGAAAGACCCCAGGGCGCCGCGTGTCTCGATCATCGAGCACCCCGACGTGCGCCGCATGTTGCTCGAGCTCAAGGCGACCACCGAAGGGTTGCGTTCGCTCATCGTCAAGCTCGCCTCACACCGCGACCAGTGGCAGGTGCTCGCCGGCAAAGACGACGACGCGGCCGCGTACCACATGGGCCAGGTCGACCTGCTCGTGCCGCTGGTGAAGGCGTTCAGCAGCGACGAAGCGTTCCGTCTGTGCGCTGTCGCCCAGCAGGTCTACGGAGGCGCTGGCTTCCTGAAGGACTGGCCCGTCGAGCAGTACACGCGCGACGCGAAGATTTTCAGCATCTACGAAGGCACCAACCACATTCAGGCGATGGATCTGGTGGCCCGCAAGTTGGGGCAGAACGGCGGGGCCAACTTCCAGGCCTTCATCTCCGACCTCGCGAACTTCGTGGAAGCCAACAAAGACCACGCGGTGTTCGGCAAAGAGGTGCAGTACCTCTCTGCTGCTTCAGAAGCCGTGACGGGCGTGGCGATGAACATGATGGGCTGGAGCCAGGCCGGGAAGGTCGACCTGGTGCCGCTGGTGGCCAACCGCTTCCTGCTCATGATGTCGCAGCTCGCGGTTTCCTACGTGCTGCTGGACGCCGGTGTGAAGGCCGAAGCCGCGCTCGCGAAGCTCCCCGCTGAGCACGTCGATCGCGCCTTCTATGAGGGCAAGCGGTATTCGGCGCTGTGGTACGCGCGCAACGTGCTGCCACAGGCCAAGCACCACGCTGAGGTCGCGCTGCTCGAAGACGAGACGCCGATGAAGATCTCGGACCAGGCCTACGGCCACAGCTGATACCGAAGCGTGAGGGTGCAGGAGTTCACCTTCGCCAACCACGCGCCGATACAGTTTCGCAGGTGAAGCGTTTGCTCAAGCTGCTGCTGTTCACGCTTGCGACCGGCTACGTCGCTCTGTGCATCCTGCTCTTCGTGGTGCAGCGCAGGCTTGTTTTTCCGGCGCCTGTGGACCTCCTCAACGTCGTTGGAATGGAGCGGGTCGACGTTCCCAACGCGACTTTCTTCCTCTGGAAACACGTGCCCGGCGATGGGCCGGTGGTGGTTCACTTTCACGGCAACGGTGAACAGGTCGGATCTCTGGGCTGGCTCGCGGACGCCTGGGCTGCGCGGGGCGCCTCGTTCGTGGCCGTAGAGTACCCCGGCTATCCAGG
>JAYTAT010000295.1:0-4677 GCA_043737315.1 Archangium sp. | reverse complement strand
CGGCGATCGAAGAGATCAACGTGCTGATGAAGATCGGGCTCTACGCCGGCATCTTCATGAGCACGCCGGTGCTGCTCTGGCAGATCTGGGGCTTCGTGGCGCCCGGGCTCTTCGAGAACGAACGCAAGCTGGCCGCGCCCTTCATCATCTTCGGCACCCTCGCGTTCCTCGCAGGCGCCACCTTCTGCTACCTGGTGCTGCTGCCTCAGATGTTCACCTTTCTTCTTCAGAAAGAGGACGCCACCGCCATCAGCCAGCGCATGGCATCGGCCCGGTTCCATGAAGAAGACGCCGTGCGCTACCTGCGCCTGGGTGACTTTCAGCGCGCCGGGGCCTGGTCACGCGCGGCGCTGGGTGACCTGCAGGCGCCTGGTGACGGCAAGACCGAGCAGGGCGCGTTCGGCCTCACCCTCATTCCCAAGGCTGCGGTCGACGTGCAGGCGCGCCTCGAGGGCCTGGGCCGGTTGATCGACGCCATCGCCGTCGCGCAGGGGCCTTCGGCTTCACCCCTGTTGATCGCGGCCACCGACAAACGCGGCGACGCGGTCAAGGCGTGGTCTGAAGGCAACTTCAGCGCTGCCAGCGAGCGCCTCGACGAAGCGGCGCAGGTGCTGATGGGCGTGGTGCCCGAGAAGTCAGGCGAGGTGGCCGCCTTGTGGGACCTGGAGAAGTTGCTGGGCGTGGCCCAGGCGCGCTCCGAGTCACTCAACTGGACCAAGCCGATGCTCTCGATGAACGAGCAGCTGACTCTGGTGCTCGTGCTCGAGCTGGCCTTCGGGGTCATCTTCGAGCTGCCCCTGGTGATGGCGGTGTTGGGGATGGTCGGGCTGGTGAGCTCGAAGTTCCTCTTCAAGTACCAGCGGCACGCCTTCGTGGTGTGCCTCATCGTCGCCGCGTTGATTACCCCCACCGGCGACGCGGTGAACCTGGCCCTGATGGCTGGCCCCATGCTGCTTTGTTACGAGCTGGGCGTGGTGCTGGTGTGGCTGGTGGAAAAACGACGCGCCCGAACCGGGGCCATCGTTCCTCCGACGCAATAGGGGTTTCCGACCCGCGTATTGCGCCTTGTACGAGGGGTGCACCGCAACACGGTGCTCCTTCACCAGGGTGGGTCAATCGGCCCCCAAAGGACAACTTTATGTTTGCCAATCAACGTCGCGGCACCGCGGGTCTGGGCTCCATTGCTGCTGTCGCCGCCGTTCTCGTCGGGTGGCTCATCGGCACGGGCGTGATGCTCAAGAGCTACCGCGAAGGCGGCGCTTCTGTGCTGCCGGCCAACGGCACCTGCCAGGTGGTGTGCCCCGGCGTGCACGTGAAGGGCTGAAAAGTCTCGCGGGTTCGGGGGCCGGAATAAGCATTTCGCGGCGCTGTTCTCAACGTGAGCTTCAACTCTGGGCGGGTGAGGGGAGACGAAGACTCCCAGGAATTTCCAAGATTTCAGTGCGGGGGTGGTCCTCGCCCTTGGAAAACGAATTGCACCCTCCGTCTTGCTTCGCCCGCCCAGAGCCGCAGTTCATGATTGTACGCAGTCCAATGAGCGCTTGGGTCCCAGGAGACCCCGGCGCTCATTCTGTTTTGCGGGGCCCGAGGCAAGCTTTTTTCCGCGCTTCCAGGAGCTTCGCCACGTCGCCGGGTGGCAGCGGTTCGACCTGACCCAGGTGCCTTGCCGCGGTGAGAATGCGGGCGTAGTGCTCAACCAGTTCCATGCGCAGGAACGCCTGGTTCAGATCGGCGCCGAGGGTCAACGCGCCATTGCCCGCCAGCAGCATCGCGTCGACCTGAGCTGCGGCCGCCTCGACCCCCTTCACCGCTTCGGGCGTTTTGGGCATGGCGTAGGGCACGGTGGGAATTCGATCACCCAAGGAGACCACGATCTCCGGCATGGCCACGGGGCCCAGCTCGAGCCCCACCAGGCCAAAGGCGGTCGCGCAGGGCGGGTGGGCGTGCAGCACCACTTCGATTTCAGGCCGGGCGCGGTACGCGGCCAGGTGCAGCTCGAGCTCAGAGAAGGGCTTCTTGCGCCCTTCGAGCACCTTGCCGTCCATGTCGACGATGATCAACGAGGCGTCGTCGACGTCGAGCTTGGAGTACGCGGTGGGGGTGATCAGCAGGCGATCGCCCTTCAACCGAATGGAGATGTTGCCGTCGTGGTTGGCGACCCAGCCCATCTGATGCAGGCGCCGCGAGGTGGCGACCAGCTCTGAGCGGACCTTCGGGAGCGGTGCGACGGGCATGAGCGTCAGGCCTGCTTCGGCACGTCGACGGCGTCGACCACACCGACGATCAACGCACGAATGGGGGCGGTCTTGTCTTGCAGAATCTGGCGCACGCCGCCGCCTTCGTTGAGCACCAGCACCAGGTCACCCTTGCCGGCCGAAGAGATGTTGTCGATGGCGAGGTAGCTCTTGCCCAGCGGCTTCTGGTGTTCGTCGAGCGGCTGCACCACGAGGATCTTCCGCCCGGTGAACACGGGCAGCTTCTCGCTGGCGACCACGGTGCCGAGCACTCTGCACAGATTCAAACATCCACCTCGTCGACCAGGCCGACGATCGCTGCGTCGACGGGCACGAAGGTGGGGTCGCACGCGAGCGCGGCCTCGCGGCTGCCCTCGAGCATCACCAGGGTACCGGGGCTCGCCGAGACGAGGTCGACGGCGACCTCCACGGGGCCCGACGGCTGGTCGTGATGATCGACCGGCTGCACCACCAGAAAACGAGCGCCCTCGAGGCCGCTCACGCGACGGGTTGCGACGACTGTTCCGATGACCCGACCCAGATACATGGCTCGAAGAGAATCGGCCGGAACGCGCACCGATGCAAACGAATCCTACGGAGCGACCACCACGCCGACCTTGAAGGGCAGCTCGAGCTGCGTCTCGGCATCTGACCCCGGGAAGACGATGCGTTTGCCGGTGCTCATCATGCACTGGCCCCAGTCGGTGCTCTCATGCTTCCTGGGTTCGACCGCCGCCGACTTCACCGCGCCCGACGGGCCCACGTTCAAGATGACCGTGACGTTGCCCACCGAAAGATTCGGGTTTCGGCGCAGCGCGGCGTCGATGCAGGTCTGGAACGCCTTCGACTTGTCGGCCACCACCTTGCCCACCACCTCAGCAGAGAGGCCTGCGGTGTTCACCGAAGAGCCCGGGTTCTCTTGCCCGCCGCCGCGAATTTTGGGCACGCGGGTCTTGCGATCATCCTGCTCGTAGAAGGCGGCGAGGTTGGGGTCTTGCACCTTCGGCTTGACCACTTCGGGCTCTTCCCCCGCGCCCAACTTGGGGTTCGTCTTCGCTTTGGCTGAAAGGGCCAGGGCTTCGCGCTCTTTGCGCTGCTTCTCTGCGTCGACGCGCCGCTTCTTCGCATCGCCGGTGAGCAGATCCTTGAGGCCGGCCGCGCCACCTGCCGAGAAGAAGCTCTCTTGCACCTCTTCACCGTTCTCGTTGGTGCGGGTGACGGTGGGCAGGGTGACGATCTCAAAGGTGTTGAGCACGTAGATGAGCACCAGCGGCGCCACCACGAAGGCCATCACGAAGAGGGCGATCTTCCACGGTGGGTTGCGCTTGTTCACGCCAGCCTGGGCGATGAAGAAACGCGTCGCCTCGCCGGGCGGGGGCGCCTCTTTGCCGTCGTCGTTGCTGAGCGCCGCGAACGGGTCGACCGGCGCGTCGGCCGCCTGAAGCTGCGCGAGATCGCCCGAGGGTTCGTCGTGCTGCCCGGCGCGCGGAACGTCGGTGAGCCCGCTGAGGTCGCCGAAGAGATCGTTGAGCGGCTCGTTGTTGCGCTGCGCGACCACCGCCCCCGACCCGCTCTGCGCGGTGGGCCAGGTCAGCTCGGGTGAAGGCACTTCGTTGGCCACCGCCACGTCGCGCTGCACGGCCGGCACCGGCCTGGTGGGCACCCGGGGCGGGGGCAGCGCAGGGGCGGTGGGGCCGGCAAACACCGGGCTCACCTCAGGCACGTCAGAGGCGCGCTTCCAGTCGCCCATGCCCGCCTTCCACAGATAGGTGCGCAGGGTCACTTCGCCCGCGGCCACCCGGCGCTGCAGCTCAACCAGATCGAAGGGCCCCTGCTGCTTGCCCCCCAGCATGGCGAACCACTGCGCGGTGACGTCGAGCGGGGGCATGGCCCGGGTCGACTCTTCTTCCCAGGGGCTGCGGTGAGCGGGCATGACGCCACCGGTGGATGCGGGCACCTGCGGCGGTGCAGCCACGGGCGCCGTCACGGCGACGGAGATCAGGTTCTGACATTGTTTGCAGCGGATCTTGACGGACGCCTTCCCCACGACCTTGTCGTCGGAGATGACGTATCGCTTGCCGCACTTGTCGCAGGTGACGTTCACGGGTGACTGCCGGCCCTTTAAGTGGGGGCTCGGCAAAGCCGGAACCCGTTCAATATGAAACCGGCTCGACACTACCCTTGGAAGCGTTGACTTGGAAACACAGCACCACTAAGTCGCGCGGCCCATGCCCGCTAAGGATCTCGGCAACAAGCACGTGTGCTTCAAGTGCGCTGCGAAGTTCTACGATTTGAAGAAGCCCGACCCGATCTGCCCGAAGTGCGGGGCTGACCAGCGCGAGGCGGCCGCCAAGCCCGAAGGCCGCCGCAGCCGGCTGTCTGCCGTGCCCAAGATCATCGAGGCCGTCGAGCCGGCAGAGAAGGAAGAGAGCGACGACGCCGA
>JAYTAT010000294.1:0-4677 GCA_043737315.1 Archangium sp. | reverse complement strand
CGACCTGCGGCATCGCGTGCGCGCCAGCAGTTGCACAACCACCGGCCGGGTCGACCTCACTGCCGGTCGAGCGCTCGGTGACGGGCGCGGCGCTGACGACCTGCTCGACAGCGCCGATGACGGGGTACTACCGCACGGGCCGTTGCAGCACCGGGCCAGAGGACACCGGCACGCACGTCGTATGCGCCAAGGTGACCTCGGCTTTCCTCGAATACTCCCTCTCGAAGGGCAACGATTTGATCACGCCGCGCCCCGAGTTCACCTTCCCCGGCCTCAAGCCAGGCGATCGCTGGTGTCTGTGTGCGTTGCGGTGGAGAGAAGCGGTCGACGCCCACGTCGCGCCCCCGGTGGTGCTCGAGGCGACCCACGAAGCAGCATTGCGCTTCGCACCCCGAAAGATGCTGGAAGCCGCTCGCTCAAACGTGACGCGGTGAATCCGGCTGCGAAACAATGGCCTTGAAGGTTCGGTCTTCCGGGCGCTCCTGAGTCCACGGGAACACGTGGGTTCGTGCTTGCGCACGATCGAACCAGAACTTGCCGCTCTGTCCGGCGACACGTTCACAGGCGGCGAGCCACACGATGGTGTCGGCACCTTCGTCGACGCTCCGCAGGATCGACTGCGTGACACGATGAAAGGTCGGAATCGAACTCTTCACCCCTGCGGTGTCAGCCCAGCCCGGGTGCATCGCAGCAAACGTGACGAGTGGTTCTCGGGCTGCCCACAGCTCGTTGAGGATCACCTGAGCTCGTTTGGTCTGGGCGTACGCCGCGACCCCGTCGTACTTCTTCATTTCACCGCGAAGCGCACGGACGTCGAGCTTCACCGGGTACATGCCGCCCGACGACACCGTCACGACGCGCCCTCGAGACGACCGCAGCACCGGCAACAACCCTTCGGTCAGTGCGACGGGACCGACGATGTTGGTCGCGTAGGCCAGCTCGAGCCCATCGTGCGTGGTCTGCCGCTCGGTCGGCAACACGCCTGCGTTGTTGATCAACACATCGAGCGGCCGTGAACCCCAGGCCTTCACGAAGCGCACGACGTCGGAGCGTGACGAGACATCGAGCAACAGCAGCTCCGTCTTTCCTTTCACCTCGGTGCGCGCCGCTTCACCCCGTTTCAAATCGCGGCATGCCATCACCACCGTGGCGCCGCGCTTTGCGAGCGCCTTCACCGTCGCAAACCCCAGGCCCGCGTTTGCACCCGTGACGAGCATGGTTCGGCCCGAGAGGTCGACCGCCAGGTCAGCCGCGTCGAACGCACGTGCATGCCGACGAAAGCCGTTGCGGTCGAATGAGAACAAAACCGTCGCGTCGAGCGCTGCGTCGAAGAGACCCATGTTCACACTCCTGCAGATGACCACCTGCGAGCTTTGTTCATAACCGCGATGGCTCTGGCGGCAGAGTTACCTCGAGGAAAGCGACTTTCCTCGAAGTGCCGTCTTCTGGGGGCGAGGTGCAGCGGGCATAGGCCATCCATGCACTCTCTTCTCAAGCCGATGCTCCTCGTCACCTTGACCCTCTGCGGCGCTGCGTTCGCAGCCGACCCCTGCGCGGGGCTGCCCACGCACGCGCAGCTCAAAGCCGCGCTCATCGCCGCTCGCTCAGTCGACAACGCGGGCTTCAACCTCGACATGTGGGGCACCATCGTCAGCCGCACCGGCGAAGTCTGCGCCGTGGCCTTCACCGGCAAGAACAGCGGTGCGCAGTGGCCCGGCAGTCGCGTCATCTCGGCGCAGAAGGCGAACACGGCCAACGCGTTCGGTCTGCCGGGGCTCGCGCTCTCGACGGCCAACCTCTACAGCGCGGTGCAGCCGGGCGGCAGCCTGTTCGGCCTTCAGGAAAGCAACCCCGTCGACACCCACGTCGCGTACGCCGGCGCGGCCACGGCCTTCGGTCAGCCCAAAGACCCGATGGTCGGCAAGCGCATCGGCGGCGTGAACGTCTTCGGCGGCGGGCTGGCGCTGTATGACAAGGCCGGCGAGCTGCTCGGCGCGGTGGGCGTCTCGGGTGACTCGTCGTGTGCGGATCACGCCATCGCGTGGCGCGTGCGCAACACCCTCGAGCTCGATTTCGTACCCGGTGGCGTGGGCCCGGGCGGCGTCGACCAGATCAGCTTCACCGGTCCGTGGAGCCAGCCGCACTGCAAAGACGCCGCGGCTGAAGATGCGGTGGTCAAGGCGCTGCCTGCCACCCGCAAGAAGTGAAGATCACCCGGTCGGCGCGTGCGGGTGCTTCGAGCCCCACGCGTGCATGGCTTGAAGCACCGGCCACAAAGTCCGGCCCAGGTCCGTCAACGAGTACTCCACTCGCGGCGGAACCTCGGGGAAGACCACTCGCTGCACGATGCCGTCGGCCTCCAGCTCCCGGAGCTGCGCGGCGAGCACCTTGGGCGTGACGGGCACCAGCGCACGCTGCAGCTCCGAGTAGCGGCAGGTGCCCTTGAACAACGACTGCAGGATGAGGACCTTCCAGCGGCCGCCGATGATGCTGACGGTGAGGTCGACGGCGCAGTTGGCTCCTTCAGGCATGCCCGAGCTCATACTCTTTCCAAGTGTTTTCAGGCTTCATCGCGAGCCGTCGATCTACCGGTCGGCCGTCAGCTGAAAACCGGGGGCTTTCGACTGGCGAGGCACCACACGGGCGGCTACTTCCCCAAGCGTGTTGGAGCCCATGAATTTAATTCCCCCGTTTGAAGAGCTTTCCTGTGTCGAATGTCAGTCCGGTGCAGGGTTGGACTTCGAATTTACCATGGCCTTTCAGCCCTTCGTCGAGGCCGGCACCGCGCGGGTCTTCGGTTACGAGGCGCTGGTGCGAGGCATCAACGGCGAGTCGGCCGGCGAGATTCTCGGCAGGGTCAACGACTCGAATCGATATCGCTTCGACCAGGCCTGCCGGGTGAAGGCCATTCAACTGGCCAGCGAGCTGAACCTGACGGGCATGCTGAGCATCAACTTCCTGCCCAACGCCATCTATCGACCTGAGAGCTGCATTCGCACCACGCTCAAGGCCGCCGAGAAAGCGGGGTTCGCGCGCGACCGGCTCATGTTCGAGGTCACGGAAGGCGAGCGGGTCAAAGATCACGCGCACCTGCGCACCATCTTCGCTGAGTACAAGAAGCAGGGCTTCAAGACGGCCATCGATGACTTCGGCGCGGGCTACGCAGGTCTCAACATGCTCGCTGCGTTTCAGCCCGACTACATCAAGCTCGACATGGAGCTGACCCGCAACGTCGACAAAGACGTGGTGCGACAAGCCATCGTGGCCGGAATCACCGAGACGTGCCGCGTGCTCAAGCTGGGCATCATCGCCGAAGGCATCGAGACGAGAACCGAATACGAGTTCCTCGTCTCGAAGGGCATTCGGCTGTTTCAGGGGTTCTTCTTTGCTCGCCCCGGGTTTCGTTCGTTGCCCCCCATCTCGGAGGCGGGGCTTCAGGCCCTCCTGGGCTGAGAAACACGGGGCGGGGGTGAATGCGGCGGCGCTCGATTCCGTACGAGAGCCCGATGCCCTGCCGCTCGAGTTCTTCTGGTCGCTTGATGCTGGTCGCGGCGCTGCTGCGGTGCTCGCTGGCAGTGGCCATGCCCGACGGTGGCTCAGTCGGGGAAGGCGTCTGGCCGTCCCCGGGGCTCAGCACCAGCGGCGAGCCCGTGGCGACGGCTGCCGACCTCGAGTTGCGCTGGGTCGACGTACCCCTCGAGGCCGACCCCGTGACGCCCCTGGATTGCAAGCCGTTGCCGGGGTGTGTCGTGGCCTCGCTGAGCATCGCGATGGAAAGAGACCTGGGCGTGTGGACCTGGAACGGGCGCGGTCTTCGGCCCATTCTTCCCCGGCGGACCTACACGATTGCAGGGTACGTCGACCTCGTTCGAAAAACGTGGGTGCCGCTCGAGGTCAACCCGTTGCTCGAGGACGAAGTGGGCCGATTCGATGACCCCCAGCTCGTTGACGTCTCGCACCTCATGCAGCTGCTCGGCCACCCTGCCTCGCCTCTGGTCGCGGTCGCCGACGTCTCCCGCGACCCCATCACGGTCTACGGCTTCGGGAGCGACCTCACCTCGTGGCGCATCATCGACGTGGTGCAGCGGCGCGTGCGACTCGAGTTGACGTCGGAGGAGGGCGAGGTGCGTGCGGTCGGGCCGGGGACGAAGGTTCGGGTTCGCACCTACCATTGGGCGTTGCCCCCGCAGTGCCCTCACGGCGGCCACCGCTCCGAGCCCGTACCGTACCTCAGCAGAGCGCTGCCCTCTTTTGCGGTCGAGGCCACGTGGGACGTCGTGACTGGTAAGCGGGTGACGGCCTTCGAGGCCTGGTACACCGACCCCGAGCACGGCCCGCACCGGCTGGGCACCTGTCGACTCACAGTTCGCTGAACCAGTTGCATTCTGGCCTCGGCGACGTGAACCAGTCGGCCATGAAAACTGCACTCGTCTTCGGTGCTGCAGGCGGCCTGGGTCGCGCCATCACCGCTTCGCTCCTATCTGCTGAGGTGCGGGTGTTGGGCGTCGCGCGTGACGAGACCACGCTGTCTGGTCTGGAGGCCACCAGCGCCGATCTCACCCTCGAGCACGACGTCGCGGCGGCGTGCATGTGGGCGGCTCAAGAAGCGGGCCCGGTGGACCTGCTGGTCTTCGCCGCAGGGCGTATGGGCCATTCACCCCTCGCGCAAACCTCGGC
>JAYTAT010000293.1:0-4679 GCA_043737315.1 Archangium sp. | reverse complement strand
GATCGCGCGGGGAAAGCCGAGGTCGCGGCCGAACTCGGGATCGGCCCAGGGGTGATTGAGCTCGATGAAGGGCTCGGCGCTGAACAGGTTCTTCGTGCGCTCGAACAGCTGGCCGGGCTCGACGCGCTCGTCGTACGGGCCACCGTTGCGGGGCAACGAGGGGTCGTACTTGATGGGCCAGAAGTTGTAGTGGCCGATGACCAGCGGGAAGCCGTACCCGGGCACGGTGAGGAAGGGAATGTGGCCTGTCGTCTCGAGGCCCACCACGGTGGCCAGCGTGTTCTGGAGGCCCAGGTCGCGCACGATGCGCGCGTAGTCTTGCACCACGTCGTGATCGGTCGAGATCACCACGTCGAGATCCGACGCGGCGAACGAGAGCACACGATCGACGTCGGGGATCGAGCTGTCGAAGCTGGCCGCGCCGTGCACGTGCAGATCGGCCGCGAGCACGCCCGACGGCTTGAGCGGCAGTTTGCGCAGCGAGAATGAGACCCGCTGGGGGCCACCGGTCACCTCCACGGTCTGTTTCGCCAGGGTCCAGTACGGGCCGTGGAAGGCGTAGATGTCGAAGCGGCCCACGGGCACGTCAGCAGTGGCGGCTCCGTCGTGCACGAGCACGCGGTTGCAGGCTGGCGATGCGCCCGTGGGAGAACCGAGCCACGGCGCGCAGGTGGCAAAACGGCCGTGCAGGGTACCCACCACCTTCGCCACTTCAGTCTCATCGACCGGAACCAGGAACAGCTCGGCGTCGATGAGCGAGAGGGTGTTCGCTTCTTCGACCCGGAAGGACAACGAGCCCGTCGCCGGGAGCACGAAGCTGCCGAGATCCGTATCGGTGCTCACCGAAGCGTATTCGCGCTCGACCTGCTTGCGGCCGTACGCGTGCGCCTCGACGACGTAGCTCTTGCCGGCCGGTACGCGCGCCGAGAAGGTGCCATCGGCTGCAGGCACCAGCTGCGTCCAGGGCACGCGCCTGGCGAGGTCGGTGGTGAGCGTGCCTTCGGTGATGATCACGCTGGCCTTGCGCTCGGCATCGAAGGAGGAGGCGCCGCCCATACGCTCCACCTTGCCGCTGAGGGTGACGTACTGCTCGCCCAGCACCTGCTTGCGGATCTCGAGCGCGAGATCGATCGCGCCCTCGACGCCCTTCGACTCAGCCACGGCGAGGTAGCGCTCGTAGATGAGCGAACCACGCGGGGGCACCACCTGCCGCTTGAGCCCCGCGGCCGAGATCTGATCGCTGTGAAAACCCTCCAGCGTCTTCTCGGTGCAGCTGGCCAGCGCGATCGCCGAGATCTGCTCGTCGCTCGAGTGGCTGGCGGCGGCAAAGTAGGGGAACTCGCGGTAGGCGGCGTTGATGGTGGTCAGGCCGAACGAGGCGTGCACGAAGCCTTCGCCTGCGACCGGCGCAAACGGCAGTGACTCGCGGCCCGACCAGTAGAAACCGTCGACCATGCTCCAGGTCTGGGTGTCGGTGGATCCGTTGAGGATCTCGGTGCGCACGCGCACGCCGCGATCGCAGGGCGTCAGCTCGTAGCGGGTGATGATGGGCACTGAAGCAATGCCATCCAGCGTGCCCTTCACTTGAACCGCAACGCGCGCGGGCCGCTCGTCGATGATCTCGAGCGAGGTGTAGAATGCCGCGTCGCGCGGGAGCAGGCCGACCACCTGGAACACGTTGTTGACGGTGTCCTTGTTCTTCCCGTGGGGCGCGAGATCGAGAATCGAGCCGCCGTTGGGATCGAGGAAGTTCTGCGTGCCGATGTTGGCGATCACCACGTCGACGAAGCCGTTCGAGAGCTTCACGTCGCCCACGGTGCCCAGGCCGTTCAAACCACCGGGCCTCTGGTTGACGGCGTCGATGGCACCCACGCGCAGCAGCTCACCGAGCCCAGGCTCGCAGGTGAAGGCGACCTTCGGGCAGGGCGGGGGCACGCGGCAGAGTGGTTCTCCGTTGAGACAGCCTTCCTTCTGACAACCGGTCAAACCGAGCGCTGCGAGCCCCGCGAGGGCGACGACGAACTGCTTCATGGGAAAGCCTCCAACCCGTGCGCGGCGTGGCACGAGTCACCGATCAGATCGAGATACACCTGTTTCTGCGTCTTCTTGAGCTGTTCCATCTGCTCGAGCGACTTGCTCTCTTCGAGTGCCCGCACCGCGATGTCGAGGAAAGCCTTCGCGCGGTTGATGTCCTGGTTCTGCGGGGCGGTCGGCTTGAAGCCGAAGTCGTCGCGGAAGTGGGCCACGGTCTCGAGCCAATGCCCGTAGAACTTCACCATCTGCACCAGCACCGGCAGCTTGTACTGCGGCATCGAGGTGAGGGCCTGCTGATAGGCCGCTTCGTATTGCCGGCGCTCCGACTCGAGCCGGTAGAAATGAATGGCGACCTGCGTTTTCAGTCGGGCGGCCCAGCGCTTCTTCACCGCGGGGTTTCGCGCCCAGGCCAGCACGCCCTGCACGAAGTGAAGCCCGCCGCACGAGTGCGCGTAGAGGCCCTGCTTGCGCTTGTCGACCTGGGGGAGGTGCTGCTCGAGGCCTGCTTTGATCTCGGCGGTCTCCAGCTCGAGCTCGGTCAGCGCGTCATCGAAGACCGTGTCGAGGCTGATGGTCTGCCCGTCGCTCGTCTTCCAGGTGGTGCCCGGCTTCTGAGTCACCGCGAAGATGCCCAGCGTCCAGCCCACGTCACGCCAATACTCAGGCGCCTGAGGGCTGTGCCGAAACCCGAGCTTGGCCGACTCGAGCAGTTCCTTTAGCGTGACCGGGCCCCACGAGGCCTGCAGCTTCGTGCTCAGCGGCAGCTTCGCGTCGGCCACCATTGCCTTCAGGTTCAAGTTGGTATGCGGCTCGATCGGCGTTCCGTCCGCAGCGTAGCGAAGGAAGCCGAAAGGCGCGCCCACGCCCACGCCGCCGTCGGGCAGCGTATTGCGGAGCAGAAAGTCGTGAACGATCACGTCGACGGCCTTGCGCCCGTCGTTTGCAGGGAAAGTCGGGCCCAGCGTCTTGATGCCGTGAGCCAGGGCCCAGGGATTGGTCGAATCAGCGGCCCAGAGGAGGCAGTGCGTGCGAAGCACCTCGGCAGCGTGTGACTTTGTTGGCGGTGCGACCGCCAGTGAAAGGGACAGCAGCATCACTGAGACCATGGGACCTCTTTACTCCACTGTGACGCTTCTCGAGGTTGGGTATAAGCCCGGGCGCTCTCCCCGCGGCCCTGGGGACGAGCAGCACCGACGGGAAATCACCACGATGAAGATGTTCCGGATTCTCTTGCTGGTGCTGACGGCGTTGCCGACGGGCGCCGCCTGGGCTCAGTACACCGCCACGCCGCAGGCCGGCATTCCGTACCCCGCGCTCACCAACGCGGTGCCCGTACCGTTGACGGCGCCGGGCATGAACGATCCAAAAGACCGGGGCCGGGTGAACATTCCCATCGGCTTCAGCTTTCCCTTCTACAACCGCGTCTACAGCCAGATCACCGTGACCGCGAACGGGCTGCTGTTTCTCGAGCCTTCTTCAGCGGGCAACTCCACTTCAGACTTCTCGGGCAACGTCGCCATCCCCGGTGGGGCTGAGCCCAACGGCCTCATCGCGCCCCTGTGGGACGATCTTTTCGGCAGCAACCCCACCAGCGCCTTGCAGACCGAAGCGGTCACGGGCGCCAACGGGCAGGGCCTGGCCATCGAGTTCAAAGATTGGAACCGCGCGTTCGGCAGCTACCTGTTGAACTTTCAGGTGCGGCTCTGGGCCAACGGCACCATCGAGTTCTATTACGGAACGATGACGGGCGCGGGCGCGACCCCGGTCACGGCCACCATCGGCATCGAGTCGCCTTCGGGTTCCGCCGGCACGCGCGGCTTGAGCACCTGCCAGGCCGACTGCACGTTGACCAGCTTCGATCCCACCGGTACGGGCACGCCCATCAGCTACATCCGCTTCGGGCCTCCGCCGGGCGTCGATCTGCAAACCCTCACGCTGCGCGTCGATGGCATCACGCAAGACGGAGGCAGCCTCAACATCGGCACCACCGTCACCATGCGCAACTTCGGTACCCTGCCCAGCGGCACCTTCAACTACGGCGTGTATCTCTCGCAAGACACCATCTACGACGTGAGCGACGTGCAGCTGCTGCCGGCGCCCGTTGGCCCGTTCTCGCTGCCTGCGCTCGCGGTGACCAGCAACACGCACACGGGCCGGGTGCCGCGGCCCGATGGTGGCTCGTGGTACGTGATCGCTGCGATTCCTCCGCTGCCCGATGGTGGTGAAACGAACGTCTTCAACAACGTGATCGCCTCTTCGGTGCCGTACGCTGCCGGCGTCGATTTGATCGCCGAGTCGGTGAGCCCGCCGCCCATCGCGGGGCCGGGTGACCTGGTGAGCCTGCAGGTCGCGTTCAGCAACCAGGGCTTCGAGCCCGCAGGCAACGTGGGCGTGAAGTTGTTTGCCTCGGTCGACACCTCGATGTCCGCCGACGATCGCCTGCTCACCGCCCAGACCTTGAGCGTGCTCGGCGGTCAGCAGGTGGTCCAGCCGATCAGCTTCACGCTGGCCGGGGCGACGCCCGCTGACGACTACTTCATCCTCATGCAGCTGGATGAAGGGCCCGATGGCGGGGTGATCCCCGAGCGCAGTGAACTCAACAACATCGCAGCTTCAGTCACGCAGATGCAGGTGCGCCAGGCCGA